>CALKMO010000239.1 GCA_937991785.1 uncultured bacterium
CGTCACCGCTCCTCGCCGGCTATGCCGGCCAGTTTTTCCCTTAGGACCCGGTGCGCCCGCGACAAGCGGCTGGTGACCGTCCCAACGCTTACCCCCAGCGAGTCCGCGATATCCTCGCACGACATCCCACCGACATGCCTCATCATAAGGGTTACGCGGTACTCCTCCGGCATAGAGTTTATGGCCCTGATTATCAAATCGCGTATCTCCCCCCGCTCCGCGTTTTCTTCTGCGCCGGTCTGGCTTCCGTCCGGCAGGATTATGCGGCCGCGCGAGTCTTTTTCGCAGTGCGTCTCGAGAGAAACGGTGCGCGATTTATTCCTAAGGTAATCCACGCAGATGTTGTGGGCTATCGAGAGTACCCAGCTTGCGAAGACCGCTGGTTTCTTGAGCGTCGCCAGCGCTTTGTATGCGCGGACGAAGGTTTCCTGTGCAAGGTCCTCGGCGGTCTCCCTGTGGGCCACGCGGCCGTAGCAATAGCTTACGACGAGCGCCTTATGGCGGCGCACGAGATCCTCATAGCGCTCCGGTCTGCCCCCGAGGACGGCTTCGATGATCTCGGCGTCCTTGAGATGACCGCTTTTCGCTGGCCGATCTTCGCTCATCGCAATATCGCGCCGCAGCCGCGCCCGAAAAACCATAGGCCGCGGCTGCCGCCGCCTCAAAATTCGCCGCGATCCTCCGCCGCAGCCGGCCTCGTCCCGGGCGCCACGAACTTCCTGGACGCCGCGTCCCATTTAAGTTTATCCTTGTTCTTGTCGTACCACTCTCCGATCCGTCTTATTATCCTCGCGCGATGTTCAGGGTTCCAAGCGGCGTTGGCGTCGGCCGTCCCTTCGGCTTCGGGACCGAGGTCCACGACCTTGGACAATATCGCGTAGGCCGGGTAATTCCAGCCCCCCCTCGCGCGCCCCTGTTCTCCGACCAGCTTGATGAACACGGGCAGGATTTCTGCCGCTCCGCCGTTAAGGGCCGGGGCCAGGGCGGATGCGATTCGCGCGCCGTCGGCTCCCCGCGCCAAGAGGGCTTCGGCGCTTTCCGCCGCAGCCTTCGCGGTCCCGGCCTCACCTGCCGCCGCAAGCACCGACAGGGTTTTGAGCCTAGCCAGCAGCCCTCGTTTGTCCCATCCAGGCGATCTCACGGCCTCGCGCAGCGCCGGCAGGACGGCATCCGCCGGGTACATCTCCGCATATTCCACGGCCCAATCGAAGCAATCCGGGTCCTTCAGTCCCCTGGCGAAGATCGGAACCGTCCAATCCTCCGGGCGCGGCGCCCTGTCCGGGGACGGGGGCGGCGAAAGGTGGCGGCCAGGCATTCTGGCCTTTTGAGGCCCGATCGCCAGCGCAGCGAACAGGAACGCCCCGAGCGTCTCCGCGCTATCCGCGCCTCCGGCTCCGCTTCCCGGCGGCGCCCATCCGGCAGCTCCGCCTCTCAGCGTTTCCCGCAGCAGCGCCTTATGCCCTAGAAGCGAGGATAGGATTCGGACGAAATCCTGCGGATCTTCTCCGGCCTTCGCCGATGCCGTAGCGGCGTCGCAAAGGCGGCATATCAGCTCCATCCTGGCCGCCGGAGTCCCGATCGCAAGAGTCTCTACGATGCCGCCGACGATCCCTTTGCTTTCGATCCGTCCCACGGCCGCCGCGAACTCGGGATCTTCGCGGAAAGGGGCCTCGGCGCGCAGGCGCGAACCGTATATCTGTTCAAGCATCCGTTCGATGCGGTCCAGTCTTTTTTCGATGCGCTCGAGCCGTTCCTTGGTTTCGGTGCCGCCGGCGGCTCCGTTCGTTCCGCCAGCGGCGGGCGCGCGAACCGCCCCGGGCTCTCCGCCGGTCCCTTCCGCCGCCCCTGGCGTGCCGTCCGCAATGGCCGAACATGCAAGTGCGGCCGCGAGCGTCGCCGCGCATATTCCGGACGGCCCTTGCTGCCGCTCGACGGGCGCCGAGGCGCGGCGCGGTTCGATCTCCTTGCGCATCACCAGCCGCTCGCGCGTAGTTTCATCCGCATCCGCGCGCCTTCCCGACCCGCATCCTGCTACCGTATCGCAAAATTCAATATACATGCGCGCGGTATCCCAAACCCAAAGCCGTCGGCGCCGGGGCACGATCCCCGCCGATATTTTCGCTCCGTGCGGCATCCGAGCCTGGCCCGCGGCCGGCTCGCGAAAGCCGCATCGCCATCCCCCGCTGCTCGAAGCCGTTCCCCACCCCCGTAGCCGCATCAACAGGGTTTGCGCGCGGCGAATTCGAGATGGGACGCCAATCCGAGCGCGTCTTCTCTCGCATGCAGCCGTTCCTCGATGGCGGTTAGGCGTTCGCGATATCGGGGATCCTTCAGCAATTCGGGCCGCCGGCGCAGCGGCAGCACCGTCTTGCCTATCAAACTGAGAAGTTCCACTCTCCGCGCCGCGCACATCTCCCTGATATCGCTCGGGGAAAAGGCGGTGATTTCAAACCGTTCTTCCTCTTTGTCGGTTACCCAATTGGTGCGTCCGTTCCGCAGGAAGCTTTCCAGTCCGTCCAAGTCGCCTTCTCTGATGTAATGTTCGACACCGGCTATTCGGTTGTCCACCGACATCACCATCACGCCGCCGGGCTTTAGGATGCGGACAAGTTCCTTCATCGCGCGATCCGGGTTGCCGGCGCAGCCCAGCGGATCGCCCTCCCCAACCACGAAATCCCATCCCTCTGATTCCAGCTGCGGCATCTCATCGATCGAAGCTCGAACGAGGCGCGGTTGGTGACCCGATCGTATCTCCTCGAGTTTCTTGCGGACATGCTCGATCATGCGCTCCGATATATCGAGAAAGTCCGTGCGGTAGCCGCTCTTCAACAGCTTGAGCCCCCACCGACCGGTCCCGCAGCCGACGTCGATGCAGCGCGCGGAAATATCGCGCGGGAGGAACCTCTTTATATGCCTCCAGGTTATTTCGAAATACCATTTCCAATAAGGGTCGGATTCGTACATTGAGTCGTAGATGCCGGCGACGCGGTCGTGATATCTTTCGACCGCAGCCTTGCCGCGGTTCCCGGCGTGCGATCCTCCTGCGCGTCTCCCGGCTCGCATGGTACGCACCTCCGGCATCGTCCATCCTGTATCGGCCCGGGCGCAGGACCTCACGCAAGTCCTTCGCGAGTCAAGTAGCGTTCCGCCTCGAGCGCCGCGCTGCATCCGAAGGCCGCCGCGGTCACGGCCTGCCGCCACCGGCGGTCGTGGCAATCGCCCGCCGCGAAGAAACCCGGCACGCTGGTCTCCTGGCGCTCGTTGACCACGATGTAGCCCTCTTCATCGAGGGCCACCTGCCCTTTTACTAAACTCGTTTCGGGCGTGTGCCCTATCGCCAGGAATATACCGGCGACCGATATCTTTTTCTCCGCGCCGGTCTTTAGGTTCTTAACGACCACGGCCGTGACGACCCTGCGGGCATTATCGCCGATTATGGCCGTCACCGCGGAATCCAGCTCCCATTCCACGTTCGGCATCGCCCGGACGCGTTCGATCATTATCTTTGACGCCCTGAATTCGCTCCTCCTGTGAATTACGGTCACCTTGCGGCATATCTTGGCAAGGTACCCGGCCTCTTCCATCGCGCTGTCGCCGCCTCCGACTACCGCCACTTCCTTCCCCCGATAGAAGGCCCCGTCGCATACCGCGCAGGTCGAAAGCCCGCGTCCCAGGAATTCCTTCTCCCCGGGCACTCCCAGCATCCTGGGTTTTGCTCCGGTGGCGAATATGATGGACCGAGCGCGATATTCGTCCCCGGAAGAGACCGTTGCCGAGAACGGGCGCCGGCCGAGATCCAGAGATTTGACTTCGTCGAGGACTATCTTCGTCCCGACCCTCTCGGCCTGCCGCTGCATGTTTTCCATCAATTGCATGCCCGCCTGCGGCTCGGGGAAGCCGGGGAAGTTCTCGATGTCGGATGTGCCGGTAAGCTGTCCGCCCGGGAGCGGACCGGCGATCAGGATCGGGTCCAGTTTGGCGCGCGCCGCGTATATCCCAGCCGTCAATCCCGCAGGACCTCCGCCGATTATCAGAAGCTTAGTATCTTCAACCATCGCTTCATCTCCTCGCTATCTCCCTTTCGCCCCACGGCCCGAAACGCCGCCAAGTACCGTTCCGTGCGCTTTCCCCCCAAGCACCC
>CALKMO010000240.1 GCA_937991785.1 uncultured bacterium
ACGACCATGAGGCTCAAAAAGGCTGGGGATAAAGTCAATATCGAGTGCGATATACTCGGCAAATATGTCCTTAAGGCAATGTCCCCGTGGCGCATGGTGGCTCCAGTCGCACCGAACGATCAGATGGATCAATCCGAACGCCCAACCGCTCTATCCGAAGATACATTAAAAGCATGGGGATTCTAATTCACTCCTATAGCTACTCGCGATTCTTTCGCTACAATGTATTTGATCGTAACCCATTAATTTATTTTAGTTAATATGTCAAGCATACGTTTGCGCGCATACGATAAATTCAAGGCCTTGCAAAGCGCGTCGCAAGGCGCTTAAATATGGATTCCCAAGAGTAAAAAGAGAAAGGATACAATAAATGCGTATCGAACGTTTGAACGACGGCAATATCTCTGGTGCATCGCGTTTGTGGCGGCTTTGTTTTTCGATGGAAGAGCTGCACGTCCACGGAGCATGGAATCCGCGTGGCGAAGCTATGACGGTGGAAGCGATGCATCGGCGGGTATTGTCGCGGGAAGCCTTCGATCCGCGCGGATCGTTCGTGGTTGTTGAAGGGAGGCGAGTAGTCGCATTTTGCATCGCGACCATCCGCTCGGAGGAGAAGCGCCCGGCGGGATCGGAGGGCAGGCTCGGCCATATCTGCGCGCTAGCTGTTGCCCCTGCCATGCGCCGTCGCGGCATTGGGGCGAGACTGCTTCATATGGCGGAACGGTATCTAGCGCGCCGCGGAGCAACCGCCGCTTCCGTATCGTTCGTCGGAAACCCGATACCCCTGCTCGGCGGAGTTCCGGTCAACGAGACGGCATATCCCTTCTTTCTGAACAGGGGATACCGCACTCGGGAATGCGGTCTTCTGCAGGTCATGACTCTGGACACCTCGGGTTTCAGGCTCTCTCGACAGATATTGAAGCGGAAGCGGCATAACGAGTCTCTGGGCGTGAGTTTCGGCAGGCTGGAGCCGTGGATGGTCGGCGCTTTGGAGGAGCTGCTGGAGCGCGAGTTCCCCGCGTGGTGCGGCGGCATAAAGGCTTCGCTTCGGCGCGTTCCCCCGCCTTCGATACTGGTCGCGTGGCGCGGCCGCAAGGTGCTCGGATACGCCGGTCCGTACCGTGCCTTGGATTCGGCTTCGACCGGGACGTTCAATTCGATAGGGGTGACGCGGGAGGCGCGGGGCGCAGGCATCGGAGCCGTGTTGTTCAACTTGATGTGCGCGGAACTGAAGGCGGCCGGAGCGCGCCGGATATCCCTGACGACCGAACTGACCAACCCCGCCCAGGAGATATACGCGAGGGCCGGCTTCAAGGCGCAGTTCGTAGTGGATTACGGCATGAGAAAGGATATATGCCAACGTTACGCGGGCCGTAGCCCCGGATCCGCTCGCGCCCCTTAACCTGTCTTTCGCCTCGCGGGGTGAAGGCAGAGCATGCGGGCTCCAGCATCATTGCAAGGATCGCGATGTTTTCGTTTCCGCGGGGGGGGAGCAAAGATAAGGCGGAAAGCGACGGGGACCGCCAGGAGCATAAGAGCTTCCGCTCCGGGAAGGAAATGGCAAAGGGGGGAGCGCCATGGCCTTAAAGAGGAAGCGGGAAAAAAGTCCGCCGGGCGGACTTCGTCGCGGAAAGGGAAACCTGCGGATCGGGCTGGTAGGGGTCGGCCGTTTTGGGAGATTGCATCTGGCGGTGCTGCGGCAGGTCGCAGGATGCGAGGTTGCGGCGGTAGCCGATATTGACGGCGAGTTGGCGCGGCGGGTCGGGAAGGCCTTCGGTGTCGAGCGGGCGTACGAAGACGCTTGCTCGATGATCGCGGACGGCGAACTGGATGCTGTGGATATAGTGAGCGACGAGGCCACGCACGGACCGCTGGCGATAGAGGCTTTGCGGCGGGGGCTGCATGTGTTCGTGGAAAAGCCGCTGGCGACGTCCCTCGCCGAGGCGCTGAAGGTTAGGGATACGGCTGCGGAGTCTGGGCGGGTAGTAATGGTAGGTAACATCAGCCGTTTCGCTCAGCCTTACATTGCGCTTAAGCGCGCAGCCTCCGACGGCCGCCTGGGACCTCTGGCCATGATCCATGCTTCCCGCCATTTCAGCCGCCGCTGGTTCGAACACTTCGGCAAGCGCGTGCATCCGGTCTACGAATCGGGCGTTCACGACATTGATCTGATCCTCTGGTTCGCGGCAGCCCGGTGCGCGTCCGTCTATGCCGTGGAGAAGAACGTGAGCGGCTACGCCTACCCAGACGCCTTCGCTGCGACGCTGACATTCGAGGATGGGAGCATCGCCACGCTCTCCTCCGCATGGATGGTTCCCGACCGCGCCCCGGAGAACCTCGTCGAAACGCTCGAACTCGGCGGCACCATAGACGCCTCCATCGAACTGATAGGCGAAAAGGGCATGGCCAAATTCCGCTTGGCCGATTCGGGCCCGGCCGTGTGGACCGACCGCGGCGTCCAACACCCGGAACTCTCGCTCTGGCCTACCGGCCACGACAGGATCGGCGGGGCGATAGCGGCCGAACTGGAGCACTTCGTGGATAGGGCCCGGACTGGCAAGGAATCCCCAGTGGCGCCGCTGGCCGATTCGGTGGAGGCGCTTAGGATAGCGGAGGCGGTCGTGGAGTCGGCCAAGAAAGGGACCGCGATCCGCTTGCGGTAGAAGGGACATCGCCGGGAGCTTCCGGAACAAGCACGCGTCAGGGGGCACGGACAAGGCGGAGGACAGCGGCCTCCCGTTGGGAAACGATGGAGCGAAAAAACGCCGGCCGAGGAAAATCTCCGCCGGTACCTTGTAGGGATCCATTGACGTAGCCTCGGATGGCGATCAGGACGGCACCTTGGGCGGTGCCCTGGATCGCCGCGCGCGTCTGCAAAAAGGAACGGCGCAAGAAGGCGGGAAAAGATGAGCGTTTACGACAAGCTTAGGGAACTGAATCTGGTGGTGCCGAGAGTCGTCCCGAGGTTTCAGTTCGCGCCAGGGGTGCAGGTGGGGAATCTGCTTTTCCTGTCCGGGCAGACGCCCGAGGTGGACGGCAAGATGCAGTACGCCGGCATAGTAGGCGCCACGATTGATGTGGAGACGGCGAAGAAGGCCGCGCGCCTGGCTGCGCTCAATTGCCTGGGTGAGGCGGAGGCGGTGCTGGGCAGCCTGGACCGCATCGAGAGGATCGTCAGGCTCATCGGTTACGTCCGCTCGGCGCCCGGTTTC
Source organism: uncultured bacterium (assembly GCA_937991785.1). GTDB lineage: Bacteria > Planctomycetota > SZUA-567 > H5-PLA8 > CALKMO01 > CALKMO01. The sequence goes on from CALKMO010000240.1 coordinate 3,213, forward strand.
GGCGAGCAGCCGTTGGTGATGAATGGAGCGTCAGAGCTGCTGATCGAGATATTCGGCGAACGCGGCAGGCACGCGCGGGCGGCGCTGGGGGTCAGCGAGCTTCCGTTCGGCGCGCCGGTAGAGATAGAGATGATAGTGCAGACAAGGGAGCGGTAAACATGGTCAGATTCCTTGACCACGTGGCGATGGTCGCGAGCGGCAGGAACGGATTCGACTGGACGCACCCATCGGACTGCAACGTCTACCTGCTCGACGGCGGCGGCGAGTACGCCCTCGTGGACGCGGGCACGGGGGAATCGGCATCCGACATACTGGAGGCTGTCGGGCACCTGGGGCGCGGGGCTGCGAAACGAATAAGGTACATATTCCTTACACACCTGCACGCGGACCATTCGGGCGGCGCGGCCGCGCTGCGCGAGGCTACCGGCGCGAAGGTCGCCGTCCACGCGGACGGGGCGGACGTACTGCGGAGCGGCGACGAGGCCGCGATAAGCCTGGACCGCGCGCGCGAGGCCGGCTTCTATCCGCGCGATTACCGGTTCAGGGCGTGCGAGGTTGACGCGTCGTTGCGGGACGGAGATGAGTTCCGGGTCGGCGGGCTTTCGGTGCGCGTCATGCTGGCTCCGGGCCATTCCCGGTTCGACGCCTATTACTTCGTGCGGACCGGAGTCGGCCGCGTATCGCTTTTCACAGGCGACGCGCTGTTTTTCGACGGGCGAATATCGTTGCTCAACACCCCGGATTGTTCGTCCCGCGACCTGGCGCGCGCCCTGGAGAGGCTGGACGGCGAGGCGGTAGACTGCCTGTTCCCTGGCCACCGGCAGCCGGCGTTGGCGAACGCCATGAACCACATCGCCGCGGCGCTGGACTGCTTCAGGAGTCTGCGGCTGCCGCCGAGCATAGTCTAAGCCGGCGGCGGTACCGCGCTTCGGCGCGCGGATCTCCGACTGGCGCGCCTGGGGCGGCGCCGGTTCCCGCTTCGGGCGCATCGTCTCCGTGCCCGTCGTCGGGCGGGCATGGGGCGGGAAGCATGGAATTCGGACGCCCCGTGTCCGCCGCGGCCAGATCGGCGCCGCGATCGGGCCGCGGAGGTACCGCGGGCGGGGCGGGCCGGTTTTGCCGCGGCGGGCCGTAGCGGCGGACGCCGGCGGACGACGGAAGGAGGGTGGCGTGGGAAGCGATTTCGTATCTGCCGCGGAACGGGCCGTGCCCTGTGAAGAAATGGAAACGCTGGCCTGCGAACTGATAGCCATCGAAAGCCACGACCAGGCGCCGGAGAAGGACACGCCCGTTGCGCGCTTCCTGTCGGAGTGGTTCCGG
>CALKMO010000241.1 GCA_937991785.1 uncultured bacterium
CGCCCGTTCCGGCCTTCCCATCGCCGGCGGCGGCATCGCTCTTAGTGCCGGTCTCCTCTCTTATCTCTCCCTTCTTTCCCTGTTCGGCGTCGCCAGTATCAGCATCCTTTTCTTTGAGGGCTTCTGCGAGTTTGTCGCCGAGGGTCGGCCTGGTATCCTTTTCGCCCGAATACGCGCTGACGTCTACTTTCTCCTCGGGCGCCGGACCCACTATGCCCTTTTCCTTATCCTTGAGGTATGCCTTGATGGACAGGCCGATCTTGCGCTCCTTGGGGTCCACGTTGACGATCTTTACCTCGATTTCCTGATTCTGCTTCACCACCTCCTCAGGCTTTTCGATCTTGTTCTCGGACATTTCGGAGATGTGGAGAAGCCCTTCGAGATCCTTTTCTATCTCGACAAAGGCGCCGAACGATGTCAGCTTGGTAACTCTGCCCTTGACGTGCTGGCCCGGTTTGAATCGGCGCGGAATGTCCCGCTCCCACGGGTCCTCGGAAAGCTGTTTGGTCCCCAAGGCGACCCTCTTACGGTCTTTGTCTACCGAGAGCACGACGGCCTCGACGGTTTCGCCCTTCTTCAACACGGCGCTGGGATGCGATATCTTTTTGGTCCAGGACATATCCGATACGTGGAGCAGCCCGTCTATGCCCTCCTCGAGCTCGATGAACGCCCCGTAGGTTGTCATGTTGCGGACCTTGCCCTTTATCCGAGTCCCGGGCGGATATTTTTCCTCCACGCGCAGCCAGGGGTTGTCTTCCATCTGCTTCATCCCCAGGCTGATCTCCTGCTTGTCGGTGTTTATCTCTAATACGACGACATCCACCTCCTGCCCGACCTGGAGTATTTCGCTCGGGTGGCCGATAGATTTCGTCCACGACATTTCCGATATGTGGACCAGACCCTCGACGCCCGGTTCCAGCCGGACGAAGGCGCCGTAAGGCATGATCGTGACGACCGTGCCCTTGTGCTTGGAGCCCACAGGATACTTGGTCTCGACTTGAGTCCATGGGTTGGGCGTCAGCTGCTTGAGCCCGAGAGAGATGCGCTCCCTGGAGACATCGAAATCGAGCACCTTGACTTCTATCGTCTGCTCGGGCTTCAGCAGCTCGCTCGGATGCTGCACGCGGCCCCATGACATGTCGGTTATGTGAAGCAGGCCGTCTATGCCGCCCAGGTCCACGAAGGCTCCGAACTCGGTGACGTTCTTGACCACGCCGCGCCGCACCTCGCCCCGCTGTATCGAGGACAGCAGGTCCTTCTTCATCTTTTCGCGTTCTTCCTCCATCAGCTTGCGTCGCGACAAGACGATGTTCCGCCGGTCTTCGTCTATCTTGATGATTTTGCATTCCAGCTCGCGCCCGATGCACTCGCCTACGTCCCCTATCCGCTTTATGTCCACCTGCGAGGCCGGCAGGAAGGCGTGGACGCCGATGTCCACCAGCAGACCGCCCTTGATCTTGCGGACCGCCTTGCCCTTGACTACGTCGCCGACCTTGTGGGACTGTATGATCCGCTCCCATCCGCGGATCCTGTCGGCCTTCCGCTTCGAGAGAACCACGAGGCCGGACTCGTCCTCGACTGACTCGAGGTAGACCTCGACGATGTCGCCGACATCCAGCGCGGACGGATCCTCGAACTCGCTCTTCGATATGAACCCTTCCGACTTGTAGCCGATGTCTACAACCACATCGTCGCCTACCATCCGCGCGATGCGGCCCTTTACGATGGCTCCCGGGACGAAGTTGCATACCGAGTCTTCAACCATCCGGGCGAGCTGCTCGTCGTTTACGCCGCCCAGGCACTCTCCTACCTTAGCCTCGATCTCTTCCCCGCTAACACCTATCGGAAACGGCAAAGCTTTCTCCGGCATTTCGAAAATCCTTTCTCCCAACCCTTCCCATCGAAAAAACGCCGGCCCGGCGCCGCCGGCTTCCTGTCGCCGGCACGCCCGCGCCTTCCCGGCCCGATCAAGCTTGGGATTCTACGCGGAGCAAGTCTCGCGCGCCAGCGGCGATCCGGCGCCTGGCGATTCAACGGCTCAAAAGCGCCTTGCGTGTCTCGCGCGCCGCAACGGGCATCGCCCGTCCGGCGCGGCCGCGCGACGCGCGGCAGGCCGGCAGGAATCGCTGGATCGCGCATTCGTCCGAAATCTTTTAAGCGGCCCCGCATTCGCCCTCAGAACCCGGATATCGCGCCGGGCGCACGCGGCCTTGGACGATCGGGACCCATCCGGCGGCAAAGAACGGCCGAGAGTCTGCCGGCCGCTCGCTACGCTCGGGAACTCCCTTCCGGCCCGGGACGGCCGCTTCCCGCCCCGCTCTCCCTGCCATCTTCTTCCTCGTGTTCGAAGAACCGCCAGACGAAATCCAGCGGTATGCTCAGCCGGCGATATATCGCGGGGCCTACGATCTCCGTCAGCACCTCCTCCGCCGGCCGGCTCCTGGGCTCCCGTATCCTTACGGCGGCGAACACAGCGAGCATCCTCAGGATGGCGCTGATCGCGAACACGACATGAAACCTGTTCCATTCCGTACCGAAAAAAGTCCACGTCCGCCCGCCGACCATCTCGAGCCACTGGCCCGATACGAACGAACCGGCCGACCCGCACAGACCGGCGGTAGCCATCGAGGCCGCTATGTAAAGGGGCCTGTTCTCTTTAGGCGACTGGCGCAGGAGGTATGTGTTTTGCGAGACGAACATGCCGGTGTTCAGCATGTTGTCGAGCAGGAAGGATGGAACGAGTATGAGCAGCGCCAGTCCGGGACGCGCCAGCAGCATCGCGATGACGACCAACGATTTCAGCGTCGAGCACAGGATGATGACGGGGCGGTTCCCCACGCGATCGCCTAGTATGCCGAAATGTTCGGTCAGGAGCGCCCCTCCGAGAGCATGGCAACAATACAGCAAGTTTACGGTATCCGCCGTAAGGTGGAGAGTCTCAAGCATGTACAGGCGGAAGAAGACGAAGGAGAAGGTCGCCGCGAAGGACCAGTAGGCCCCGAAGAATATGAAGCGCCGGAAGTCGGGATCGCGGAACGGCTCCAGCGCCAGCCGCGCGTCCATGCGCGGCCTGCGTTCCATCGGCGGCTCGGGAACCTTAAGGAACAACAATATGTCCCACACGCCCGCCGCGGCCCCGACGGTCGCCAGCACCAGGTAGGTCAGCCGCGCGTCCATGCGTCGGAAGACCACGAAAGCGCCGGCGACCAGCAAGGTCGCCAGCGCCTGCGATATGACCAGCCACCTCCTCCGCCGCGCCCAGAATTCGCTCATTATCCCCTTCGGTATTATGTCCCCCATCCACGAGAACCACATCGGGACTCCAAGGTTCGCCAGCATCTCCCCTACGGCGATCAGCCCAAGCATTCCCCATATCCAAATCCTGTTGCCGGCTTCAGGAAACACCCACGGCAGCAGCGCTATAGGCACCGGGAAAAGGCGGCACGAGGCAACCAGAGGGATCCATATCCGCTTGCGCGACCTGATCCTCTGGAGCAGCAGCCCCGCCACGAACTGAAACGGCAGCATGGCGGGAGCGAGCGCGCCGAGGATGCCGAATTCGAAGTCTGTCATCCCCAGGCGGCGCGAATATTCTATGATCGGCGTAGAGCCGGTGAACTCCATGTAGATCATCGCAAGGCAGCCGGCGAAAGTTATTCTGCGCGCCAGCCGCCTTATGTCGGGAGTCCACAAGCTTTGCGATCTTTCGGACTGTACAGCCATTTCCATCGGCTCTCCGCCCCCGAGCGAAAAACCGGCCGCCCAAGGTGTTTCTCGTCCCGATGATCGGCAACCGCCGAAGGCGTGTTGTCTCCGCCGCCATTGCGGAGCGCAATCGAACTCACCATAGCGGACGGAAGAGGGATATTCTTATCCCGCCCGGCCGGCATTCCAAGGTAAGATCGGGCGGTCCGTTATGCCTGTCGGCCATTCCATCGCCGGCAGATTCTGTTCCACGACCCGGAGCGCAACCAACCGTTATGCAAAGAGTTATAGATAAAAACGATCGTCCGGGAGCACATCTGGCTTCCCGCCCGATTAGAAAGCCATGGCCTCCGCGCGATGGGACGGTTTTTTTCTCCGAACCGATATGGGGACTTGGACGTAACTGATACAGGGGCGCAAAAATATGTTCGGCGTTTGACTTTATTGGTGGATGGATGTTTAAAGTAGGGGACGCTCAGGATAGCAGTAGAGGATGCGGGTGGACCCTCGTTGACCTTAGATAAGGAGGACAAAGGCATGAGAAAATGGAGGAAGGACGAGGGCGCGTTCACGCTGATTGAACTTCTGGTCGTGATCGCGATCATAGCGATTCTGGCCGGGCTCGTGCTGCCCGTGCTGGCGCGGGCGCGCGAAGTGGCGAAACGGACGTCATGCGGCAGCAACCTGAGCCAGATCGGCAAGGCGATGCAGCTGTTCGCCAACGTATCGGCCCACCGCGGCATGTATCCAGCCTACCCGGTGGACGCGGCGGATCGTTCGCAGTATAATGTCTGGCAATCCCTGAACTGGCTCTATGGCGACCGCTATGTCAAGGACGCGAGGGTGTTCTCCTGTCCGAGCAAGCCGATGTCGGATGCGGCCCTCAAGAACCTTCAGAGAGTCAGGGGCGACGACACCGTGGATCAGGACTCAAACATGGACCAGAACAAGCCCAGCTACGGATACGATCCGGGCCACAGCGATGAGCACGGCACGACGGTAATAATGGCCGACAAGCCGGATAACAATACCGAGAACTCGAAGAATCACGGCTCCAAGCGAGACGGGACCGGACTCGGCCAGAACATCCTCTACGGAAGCGGTACGGTAGAGTGGGTGGACAACAAGGTCATCAACCGCGGCGGCGGCGCCGAGGGCGACGACGATATCTTCACGCAGAACGACTACACGCCCAACGAGGAGGATTCCTGGGTGCGGTACGAATAATCTCCCGCCCGTTTCCGTCCCAACCGCATAGTCTGATTGCGAAGGCCCCGGTTTCGATCCGGGGCTTTCTCTTTCGCTGCCGGCTCCACAAAGAGGCGGGGCAGGTGGTGTTCATTACGATATTGACGTTGACCGCGGCCATACGCCATCCTCGCCCCATGCTAAGGCCAGTATCTGGATCGGATGCACGACCGGCTTACCGCTACCATGTTCCATCTGCATCCTGCATGCGGATGATTCGGTTGCCGCCACGTCAATGTCGTCCTTTTTGATCCTTTCAAACAGTCTGGCGCCTATTTCCAGCGACTCGTCGTATCCTCCCTTGAACAAGCCGAACGTGCCGGCCATGCCGCAGCATCCCTCGTTCAGTTCGATCACCTTCAATTCCGGCACCAGCGACATCAGCCTGGCGGATGCGCCCGCTGTTCCCATCGCGCGGTAGTGGCAGGCGGCCTGGTAGCCGACGCTTAAGGGAAGCGGGCGGAAGTCGGCCTTCAGGCGGCCCTGGCGGTTGAGGCCGTCCAGAAATTCGCAGATGTCGAAGGTGTTGCGGGCTACGGCGCGGGTATCGGGCGTATCGAGGACCCACAGATGTTCTTTAGTCATGCACAGCGTCGCCGTCGCCTCCGTACAGATTATCGGCATCCCACGGCGGGCGTAGGGCGCCAGTATCTTCGCGTTACTGGCGATCAGGCGGCGAAGTCTGGGCAGGTCGCCGCTCTCCAAAAGCGGGAAGCCTGTCCATCGGACGGGCGGGATCTCGACGGCGTAGCCGTTGCATTCGAGCGCGCATACGGCCGCCTGGGCTATCTCAGGCGCATTGTACCTGGCGAAAAGATCGGGGAAGTAGACCGCCGCCGGCCGATCTCCGGCGGAAGGATCGAAGCGCTTCCTGGGCCGCGCCCGCACGACGCGCGGGATAGGCCGCCGCCGGTCTATGCCGAATAAGAACTCCATGGCGCGCCTGACAAACCCTAAGGATACGGCCGTGTTATAGATCGGCGCCGCGATGCTGCCGATCGCCGTCCAGAATTCCGAGTCGCAAGCGACGCGTTCCCGCAGGGAAAGACCCCTATACCGCGCCCGGCGCGCCCTCAGCTCGAACACTATCCTCGATATATCCACGCCGCTTGGGCAGTCGCGGGAGCACTGCTGGCAGTGAAAGCAGTAGTCTAGAACTTCCCACAGACGTTCATCGCCCCATGCTTCTTCCGGCAGCCTGCCTGCCATAAGACGCCTGGCGATGTTGGCCTTGGCCCGCGAGGCGGCATCTTCGATTTTTGCGCGCCTGAAGCGGGGACACATCCTCGCGTCGTCCGCCAGCGACCTGCACTGGGCGCAGCCGTTGCACTTTTCCACCGCGCCCGCGAACTCGCCAGGGGCCCAGTGCAGCGCCGCCCCTTCGCTCCGCCCTCTCGGCAGCTCGCCTCCCTCGCCGGACTTTCTCCGGCCGGCGATGCCCTCCGGCGCCTCCGGCGCTTCGGAGACCGCGGAAAGTTCTCCCACCCGGCCGCCGCTGCGCCAGGCATCGTCGAACATGTAGCCAGGGCCGAAGCGGAGGTTTCTCGTCATCAGCCTGTCGTCGTCGGTAACGATCCTGTCTGGGTTCAGGATGCCGCGCGGATCGAACATCCGCTTGATCACGCGGAACAGATCGCAGATCTCCGCGCCGTACTGAAGCTTCAGCCACTGGGCTCTGAGAAGGCCGCCGCCGTGCTCGCCGGATATCGTCCCGCCGAGTTCGATAGCCTTCGGGTAGATTTCCGAGCACAGCTTTTCCAACAGTTCGACGTGTTCGCGGCGCCTGAGGTCCATCATCGGACGTATGTGCAGCTCGCCGTGTCCGGCATGGGCGTAGGCCGAATACGCCAGGCCGCGGCTATCGAACACCGATATCACGTGCCGCAGGTATTCCGCCAGCCTTTCCGGCGGTACGGCGGCGTCCTCGACGACGGGCACCGGCTGCAGTTCGTCCCTGCGCCGGAACAGGAGCGGCACCGACGCCTTGCGCGCCGCCCAGACCTCGCGCTGCTCCATTGCCCCTGTCACCCGCACCGCCTTCGACGCTACTATCCGCCCGGCGCCGACGGCGGCATCGAACGCCGCCAGCTTCTCCTCTACTTCCTCACGCGAGCCGCCGGAGAATTCGACTATCAGCATCGCCCCGTACTCGGGCGGGAACAGGTGCGCCGATGCCGGAGACGCCTCGCGGCCGAGTTTCAGGAGGATCGAGTCCTGGCATTCGACAGCCGCCGGCCCTGTCTCCAGGATGGCCGGCACCGCCTCGGCCGCCGCGACAAGGTCGGGGAAATATGCCAGCGCCAGCGCCGTATGCACCGGCAGCGGGACGAGCTTCAGGACGGCTTCAACGAACAACGCGAGCGTACCTTCCGATGGACACAGCACCTTGACCGGATCGTAGACCCCGTCTTTCAGCACGTCGTACAATAGGTATCCGGCCCGGTTGCGCGTCGTCTTCGGGCGGCTTTTCTCGATCGCGCCGGCATGTTTCGCCAGCAGAGCGGGCAGTTCCCGGTGTATGGCGCCGGCGCGGCCCGGCTCGTCTCGCATCGCACGGTAATCGGGGCCGTCCAGCCGGACAGGACGGAGAAGAGCCCGTGAGCCGTCCGCCAGGCGCACGTCCAGGGCGGCCAGGTTGTCGCGAGTGGCACCGTATACGATTGAGTGCGCGCCGGTGGAATTGTTGGCGATCATCCCGCCGATCGTGGCGCGGTTGCTGCTGGCCGGGTCCGGACCGAACTTCAGCCGCATGGACTTCAGGCCGCCGTTCAGTACGTCGAGCGCGATTCCGGGCTGTACGCGAGCGGTGCGAGCGTCTTCTTTAACCTCCAAGACCGCGTTCATGTGGACCGTGAAATCCAGCACTATCCCATGCGAAAGCGACTCGCCGGCCAGCCCGGATCCGGCTCCCCGCGGCCCGACGGGAACCCCTTCGGCCTCGGCGATCATCAGCACGCGCGATACGTCCTCGGCGTCGCGCGGCCACGCGACGCACATCGGTTCGATCTCATATATGCTGGCGTCGGTGGCGTACAGACTTCGCTTTACAAGGTCGGCGAAGACCTCGCCGCGGATTTCCTTTTTCAGCAGTTTGGCCAGCGATTCCGGCGAATGCCCCATGGTTCCTTCCGCCTATTGCAAGATGCCGGACGTCTACCGCCGGGGCGACGCCTACCCGAGTATAAGAGGGGCGGCCTCCCCGAGTATGACCGCAGCGGCCTCCGGCAGCGAGCGGGCTACGGCGTCCGGCGCGCACGAAACGCTCGGCGCGGCGGCCTGATGCTTCCCGCCGGAGCACAGCAGTATCGTACGGCAACCCGCGGCGCGCCCGGTCTGGATGTCGCGCGGGGAGTCCCCCACCATCCAGGACGAGCGCAAGTCTATCCCGAACCGGCGCGAGGCGCGCAGGATCATGGCGGGACTCGGCTTTCGGCATTCGCATCCGTCCTCCGGACCGTGTGGGCAACAGTACACTGCGTCCAAGGCCGCTCCTCTTTGGACAAGCCGCCGCCTCATCAGATCGTGGATCTCTTCGAGCGTCTCCGCTTTAATCAGGCCGCGCCCGACGCACGATTGGTTTGTAACCGCAATCAGCAGAAACCCGGCCGCCTTGAGCCTCGCCAGCGCCTCCGGCACTCCCTCCCCCAGCCGGAAATCTTCCTTTTTGAGCACGAACTTACCCTCGCCGGGCGATATGTTTATCACCCCGTCTCTATCCAGGAACACGGCCTTTCGGACGCCGCCCGTGCCGCTCTGGACGCCTTCGCCTGATTCGCCATGCGCGCCGCGCTCGCCGCCTCCATACGCGCCCGATCCGCCCGCCTTCCGGTTCCCGTTCACGTTTCTGCCAGCGCTCATGCGAATGCTCACTCGACCTTCCGCTCAATCACCCTGACCCCCGGCTGGGGAACGAAGTCGAACGCGCCGTCCTCCACCCTGCCGTCCGGTACGATGTCCGAATATATATCCGTCACGCCGTCCCCGCTGCGCATCGCGATCTCCATGCGCCTCATGAAGATCCCTCCCGCCGGTATCTCCACTCGCGCCCATGCTATGCTTTTCGCCCATTCGGGACGGACCGGGACCATGCGGATGACGAGCGTACCGTCGCCGGTCCTGAATGCCCTCATGGAGAAATGTTCCCGAAGCCCCTTGAGATCCATCGAGAGCGCGGCCGCAAGGACGGCCGCCGCCTTGTTACCCTTGGCAAAATCGGTCCTGTACGCCTCTTTAAGGTCCGGGAGATACTCGTAGAGCGTCCAGCCGCTCAGTATCCACGAGTATTTTTTCGGCTCGGTGAAATCCCTTCGTATGCGGTCGGGGAATTTCACCGCCAGCGTTCCCTTGCGGACGACGGTTTCCTCGGCGAGCGAATCGTATTCGCGGGTCTCAATGCGGGCGGCGAGCGTCCTAAGCCTGCTCTGGCCTGCGCGGATTTCCTCGATGGCATTCTCCATCTCGGCGGCGGAAAGTTCCGCGGCGCCATTTCCCTCTCCCCCGCCCCGGCCTTCCCGCCCGCTTCCGTTCTCCTTCGCCTGCCCCCTTTGGCCGTCCGGTTTGCCGCCTTTTTCCATCCGAGGCCGACACTCGGTCCCCTCCGCAGCCCTCGCCGCGTCCTTTCCTTTCCCTTTCGCCTCTTCTCCTTTCGCCTCCGCGTCCTGCGCTGGCGCCGCTTCGCCGCCGCAGGAGGAAGCGCCGGGCCATATGCACAGAGCGGCCGCCAGCCATAACGCCGCGGCCGCAAGACCGAGCCTAGCGGCGCGGGCATCCGCCTTACACGGCGGCGCGGCGACTGCTTCCGGCTTACATGGGCCGGCGGCGCCGCATCTAAGGGGCGGCCGCCGGTAGCCCGCGCGCCCCGCGTCCGTCGCCTCCATTGCCCGGCCGTCCCAGGCCGGAACAACGCCGCCGAAGCCGTCTCCTTGCGCTTCCTTGCCGGCCGGCCGCATCATTGAACCTCCCGTGCGCCTTCCGCTTGGCATTCTTCCGCCCCTCTGCATAGAGTCCCGGATCTCGTCCCGTTACCGGCGGGCCTCCCGTCTCCGGCAAAGCACAGCCGAAGGAGCGCCGGCAGTATGATCAGCGCCCCGATCAGGCAGGCGGCGAATCCGAACAACGACACGTAGCCGAAGGACACCAGGCCGGTGTAGCTTCCCAGAATGCACGAACCGAAGCCTATCATGGTCGTAAGAAGGCATATGGCCACGGCCCTGCCGGTATGCCGCAACATCGCTTCCGCATCGCGCCCGGACCTTCCGAAAAAGGCGGTTACGATATATATGCCGGCATCAATCCCCGTCCCGACCAGGATGGGGAAAATAACCATGTTTACGACGTTCAGCGACAGGCACGCATTCAACACGTCGCCCATCAGCGCCGAACCGGTCAGGGCCCCCAGCAGGCCGCAGAGCAGCGGGACCAGGGCCAGCGCGGCGCGGACGGCGGACCTCATGGCCGCCAGAAGGACCGCCGCCGTAAGTATCGCCAGGACCGACATGATGCCCGAAATGTCCTTCAGCATGGCGTCCCGCATTTCGATGCCCACCATGCGCGCCGAGGTTGTCCGGACGGATAGGCCGTCCGCGCCGATGGCTTCATCCAGGCGCCTCAGCCATTCCTCGGACGGGCGGAGTTCCGCGGGGTACAGGTAGACCGCCGCTCGGAACGGCATGGCCTCGCCCTCGGTACGCAGGATGCCGGAATACCTTCCGATCAGCCCGGCCGCCGGACCCGAGGATAGCTCGGACAGGGTAACGAACTTCGGCGATTCCAGCGCGGACGCCATCTTCCGGAGCCTTTCGACGAACGGCCCGAAATCGGCCGCGCGGCGTCCGAATATCTCCCGCGCCGCGGTCTCGAACCGGTCCGCCGCCTCGTCCAGCCGCAACGACTTGAGCCTTTCCACGCACGCCCGCTGCCGTTCGAGCGGCGGCAGGTAATGTACGACGGAGTCCACGCCGAGCAGCTCTTTCCGCTCGAAGAACGGGCCGGCGCGCCGGACCGCCTCTCTCGTCCGTTCCAATAGTTCCTCCTCGCTCCTCCCGGATACGATCACCTTTACGTCAACGAGATGGAAGCCGAACTTTTCGACGATGCGGTCCTGCACGCGGAAGGCCGGCACGCGGTTGGATCGGAGGCGGGTGAGGTCGGGATCGAATCGGGCGCCCAATACAGTGCCGGGGCCGGATCGCGAAAGCAGCCATCCCGCGCAGACGGCGACCGCCAATCCCCCCGCCGCCAGGCTCGCCTTCGGACGTCGCCCGACCATCCTGGCTATGGCGCCGAGGCCGAGGTTCCTGGGGCCTGTAGCATCCCCCGCGCCCGAAAACCGCCGGAAGACCAACAGGATAGCCGGCAGGAAGACGAGCATCGCGATCATGCAGAAGATTATGCCGCAGCCGGCCAAAACCCCCAGCTCGACCAAGCCCCGAAAGCGGGAAAACGCGACGCCCAGAAAGGCAGCCGCCGTCGTGGCCGCGGCCGGCACGACGGGTTCGGCCACCTCGACGATCGTCCGCTCCATCGCCTCGGTCGGTCCCTCCCCCGCGCGCAGGCGCGCGGCGAAGTCGTTGTATACGTGTATCGCGTAGTCTATCCCCAGGCCGATCAGTATGCAGGCGAAGGCCCCGCCCATGATGCCGATGCCGCCGAACGCGAACCACGCCGCCGCCAGCGTCCATGTCACGGCGGCCGCCAGCGGAACCGCCACGATGACGATGGGAGACCAACGCCGGAAGGTGAAGCCGAACAACAGAAGCACACCTATAAGCGAGCTGGCGGCGGTTGAGAGTATATCCAGCCTGAGGGCGGCCTCCGTCCCGGCCACCACGGCGTATCCGCCGGCCATACCGACGCGGACATCCACAGCCCCCTTTTCGCCGCCGCCTTCGCCGATGTCCGGGAACGACAGGCGCGAATTCGGACGTTCCCGCCGGAACCGTTCGGCCGCTCGCGCCGCGGCGTCCCGCGCCGCGGATACGACGGCCTTCGAAAAATTCACGTCCTGGGCGGGCCGCGCGGGATAGGCGACTAGCAGGAACATCGTGCCGTCCGGCGACGCGATGAAACCGTCGGGATCGCCTGCGCCCAGCGCGGCCGCGGCGCTTCCGGCCAGCCTGCGCGCCAGGGCCTTCTCGCCCAGCGCGGCCAGGCCGAGCGGGTCCTCGAATATCCGCAGCCGCTCCGGCGACATCGCCGGCAACTCGCGGTACCTCGCAAGGTTCGCCTCCAGCGCCGCCCGCATCGCGGAAGGTTCCAGCGCCCCCGCCAGTTCGCCGATCTCCTCATCATCCAGCAGGACGTAAATCCTTTCCTTCGCCAGCCCTATGAGAAACTCGCGCAAACCGGCGTTCGCACCGTACTCGACCGACTCCACCGCCCTTTCCGGCCGCCCGGTATCAGGATCGAACACCTCCATGCCGGCGATCTCGCCGGCCAGCGCCTTCACGTATTCCTTCGCCTCGCCCGCGGCCTCCGCGCCGGCCCCTTCCGGCAGCTCGACGGCCAGGATCAGCCTGTCGGCACCGCCGAAAACCGATACGGCCTCCCGAAGCGCCGCCGCTTTGGAAAGATGGGCTGGGATCTGGTTCAGGAGGTCCACGTCAAGGCGGAGCAGCACCGATACGGCCGGGGGGACGGCGGCCAGAGTCAGTACGGCGCACGCTGCCAGCGCCGCGAGCGGCCGCTGCGCTACGGCTCGGGCGGGAACTGAGGCGGCGCGGCGAACCAGCCCGGTCGGCATCGCCTCAATCGCCCTCGGGCCAGAGTCCCTGGCCGGCCTCGAACAGGTCATAAATTCTCATGCGCACGGTGTCCGGGGCGTCCGGATCGGGGACATGGAACTTCTCCGCCGCCAGATCCGCGTTCGCTTTGATGCCTTCGATCAGGAATTCTATGCGCCGGCTCCCGGTCGCGTTCTCTATCAGTATCCTCTTTGCGCAGGGCACATTCGTGCCTTCTATGACTCCGTAGTCGAAATATTGAACCTTGCCGATAAAAACCCCCCGCGGGCCGTAGAACAGTATCTTTTCCACCGTGTTGTCGCTCCGGCATACCCACGCCTCGCGGCGAACCTTCCACAACGGACCGCTCTTTTCCTGCGAACTGATTACGTAGTTCCGCCCGCCCGTCACGAACCTGACGCGATGGGCGCGGTCATCCCGGAGTTTCGGGACGAACAGCAACTTGCCGCCGAGTTCCTTGAGGAGGAGATAAGACATTTCCTTTCTGGATTCGGGCACGTCGTTTATGGCGCCTTCAACGAAGCGTTGTTTCGCCGGCACGGACAGCCGCAGCATGCCTTCCCGCACCGCCATGTCGAAGAGGACGGATCCCATCCCGCCGAGCGTCCGGAACCTGAACTCGTTGCCAGGCCCCACCAGGTACGTGCCGGAGACGCGGCCGCCTTTGTTTCGGGCCCTGTCGTAGATCGCGAGTTCGACTTTGGCCGACAGCGTGCGGATCGCGTCTCGCCGTTCGGCGAAAACTTTTTCCAGATCTACTTCGTCCAGCGGCGGCGAAAGTTTCTCCGGCGGCCGGCACCCGACCGCAACGATGGCGATCGCACAAGCGCCTAAAGCTGTCCTTGCCCATTCTCCGAGGCTCATCTCGTTTCCCACAACACCTCCCTTAAGTTCGTCCCCGCAGGCGGATTGCGAAATCGCGCCTCCCGTAAGGTCTGGCTCAGACGGCGCACACAAGGCACTTCGCTATGCCACCTACGGAACCGGCCGCTTAATTCCACATTTATGGGCCGGGATACGGGCCCCCAGCGGTGGCGCCCCCCCGCCGCGACGGATCTTAAATGCTCTCCCTAGCGCAGCACAGGGGGAAACGGCGCGGCCCCTCCAAAACACCGAATTCCTCCGCTTCCGCGGCATTGGAACAGTCCCGTCATTACGACGGCCGGTAGTCCCTACCGAACAAAGCGTATATCAATATCAGAAAAAGCAGAAACGGCCAAGTGCCGGGATTTGCCCGGAAGCCGGTTGCGCTGTCTGCGGAGAGATGAAGATTTCCGCGCGAGCGGGGCGGCTTTACCTCAACGCTTCATAGAGAGCGCACCTCGAACTCGGCGTTTCTCTCGATTTTTACCCCAACGGTTTTCGTAGAGCGGCAAGCATTAAACGAGGCCCCTCGTCTCGCTTTTTTCTTCCGCGTCTCCTCCGGACTGACGCCCCGCGAGTTTACATCGCAATCGGATCTTTGCCCGGACATCCGGCGGGTGCGTGGCCGTAAATGTGCAGCTGTCATGGACAAGCGGAGAAGGCCGGGCGGCAGCGTCCGACGGCTCGGCAATGCCGCCAAGCCGCCCCGCCGTTTCCGCTCCTCCTTTACCTGGTCCGTGCCAGCTTCCTCAGAGGAAGCCCCCTGGCAAACCCTTTCCGGAAAAGAGCATCGGTATCCTATGCGCTAAAAACCTTGCGCAGCTATTGCCGTGCATCCTGCGATCTCCCTGGCACGCTTGGTCCGCCGGGCTGGCCGACTTCCTGGTGCGCGGCATTGCCGGGATCGAGATACGGAGCCTAGCTGCGCCAAGATCCCCGTATCGCCCTTCGATGCTTCGTTCGAGTACGAGGTCCGCTTTCCCACCCCGCGCGGCGCGAGCAGCAGTTCTCCATCGCCGCCCGGCTTCGCCGGGTCGCCTGCGAACGGTTCGCACTTCCGCGCAGCCTTGTCTATACGGAAGACGCAAGTGATCGCCGGGCGTTCTTTCCCCATCTGTCGTCGGCCTGGATGCTGGTGGCGTAGAGGCTCTCGCCGTCGGAACTGTCAGCCAGCGCCGTCCGTACTCCGGTGTTTTTGAACGCCGGGAACAACGGTTCGCTCAGTAACGTTTCATGCGGGATGCTCCCGTCGGCATCTACGGCACACAGCCGTCCGCCGGCAACGATCCAGTACAGGCGGTCCGATGCGTCCACGACGGGCATGCTCGCGTTCGACATGCTCCGTCCGCGCGCCTTCACGGTGTCCGGGTAGAAATTCAGCAAGTGCCAGTTGTGACAGTGGGGGACGAGGCTTCCGTTGGCGGCCGATACCGCGACCTTGACATCTGTCGGAGCCGATATGGCGAAGGTTATCCGCGCTCCTTCGCCGAGCCTCTCCGCCGCCGGCCTCTTGGCGAAAGCCGGGACCCTGGATGCATCCGGGGTCGGGGCGCCGCCGGCCCGAACCTCGCCCGCACCGGCTCCCCCGGCAAACGCCGCCGCCAACGCAGCGGCGGACGCCATTACGGGACCCGAACGCCGAAACGATCCGCGCCGGACGCAGCGCCGCCGGCCGGGCGGAATCGAGGCTCGGCTGCCATTCTTCCCATCCCGCGCGCATGTCCGTTCCCCCCTGGCATTACCGCGCCTTCCCGGCGTCCTTGACCTCCCCCAGCAGCACCTTCTCCTCCGCGCCATAGCCGAGCCGGACGCTCAAGACCTATCCGGGCGAGGGGATCAATCCGCACTCGCAGGGCGGTCCGAGGCTCATTTTTTCGCTTTCGCGCCGCTCTCGGCCGCCGCGGCGACGATCTCGGCCAAGGTCTTCACCTCCAGCGTCTTAGGGTCGAGACGGATCGCCGAGACGTCGGCGCGCGTGCCGACCGAGTAGATCAGATCGCGCTTCGGGTCGTAAGCCATGGCCGAGCTGAGCCCGTACGGACGCGGCCCGGGCAGCTTCAGACCCACCCATCGGTTGCCCTTGACATCCAGCGCCGCGGTGTAGCCTCCGGGCAGATTCGAGCTGAAGAGAAACATGTCGGCGCCCGGGTGGTAGACCACCTCGCGAAGTATCCACGTCCCGAGGCAATTTTCCTTGCCGGCATAGGTTGCCTTGATGTGCTCGGATCCTTCGGGTTTGAACGATGCGACCTCCAGCGAGGGGACGGCCATGGCGAAGACTTCGCCCGAATAGGGCGTCCCGTTATAGTACCCGCCGCTGAAAAACAGGACGCGCTTCCGCGGAGGATCGAAGGCGAACCCGCAGAAGTCTATGGGCGAACCCGGCAGGGCGCCCTTCGCCTCCAGTTTCTTCCACGCCAGCGTCTTTTCGTCGAGGAGCCATCTGCCCCATTCGATCATCCCCAGCCCCGGGACGTATCGTATCTGGGCGCCCATGCACGACATTTCGACGTTGTTCGGCACGCGCGTTTCCCAGTCTCCGTAGTCCGGGTCATACAGGTAGATATTCACGTCCGGGTTGCCCATGCCGCGCGGGAAGCAAGGACTTGTGAAGCGGGCCGGAACCACCAGGCGGCGAAGTACCGGGTGGTACCCGTAGGAATTCCACATGTGGTTCGTAATCCATGGGCGCCTGTTGAAACTCCAGCCCGGGGCGGAACATCCCGAAGCGCCGATGAAGTTGAGCGGGTACTCGACCTCGACCATCTGATCCCAGCGGTTCGTGGCCAAGTGGTAATGGGCGACGTCAGTCCCTGCGTAGGCGGAATGGCCGCCGTTGTAGAAATAGATCGTTTCTCTCTCCTGGTCGAAGGCGAGCGTCCCCCAGTCGCGATTGCCCGCGAAACGCCGCGGAGGCTTGAGATCCACCCACGTATTGGCCGGCATGGCCGCCAGAAACTTCGCGTGGGCCGCCGCGTCTGGCCTCTCTCCCCCGGTGAAATACTCCGGCATGCACTGCTCCGTCCTGTAGGCGCGGTGATCGGGCTGGAACATCTTGGCGCCCTCCGGCCCGGACCACGCATCGGCCTTCAAGTCGTATGTCCATTCGTCGGGCCCCGCATGGAGATAGGGCAAAGAGTCCCAGCCTTTTACGCCGTATATGAAGCCGCCCCGCATCTTCAGTCTTCCTTGCCCGTCGCTTTCCAGGAAATGGTCTGCGCGCGGCTCCGGCGCGGCCTTCGGATGGCGATGGAACCATCGCTCCTGCTTCGGATCGAAGACCCAGAGGTCGTTCATCAGGTAGTCCAGATGGTCGCCGCCGAAGACGGCGAACAGTCCCGTAGCGGGGTCCCATGCCGGCATGGAAAGCGCCCGAGGCGGGGGCTCGGCGTCGAGCGCTTCGGCCGCCTGTTCGAGCGCCACCCTGGCAAGGCGGAGGGCGGCGATCTTTTCCGGCGTCGTTCGCGGGCCGACGGCCTCCAGGGCGGGCGCGGCGCGGTCGAGGCGTTCCAAAGCTATGGCGGCCTGGCCGCGGATGTATGCGTCGCCGCCGGTCCCGGCCGCAGCAAGCGCAGCCCTGGCGGCTTTCAGCCGCTGGGCGAGATCGGACGCCAGCGGGGCGATCTCCCTCTCTATCCACGCCTTCTCGGCCGCCTCGTCCAGCCCCTCGAAGTAGACGTGCCGCGCCCGCGCGTAGATGCGTTTCAGCGGGGGACGCAGCGCGATGACGGCGTCGTGATGTTGCTGGAGCGGATTTTTCTTCTTAAGTTCCTCGTAGATCGAGACCCACTTGCCGTCGCGCTTGACCTGCGTGTGCACGCAAGGGTCGTCGCATCGTTGAAGCTTTCCATCCACCTCCTGCATCGTCCATGAGGCTATGCCGCCGAAAGCCAGGCCGGAACCGTCGGGAAGTTCGATCCTCCATCCCCACATCGAACGCTTGTTCATGTCGCCGCACATGATCCGGTATTCTGCGCCCCGCTTGCGCGGTTCGTTGGGACGATAGCCGGGTTTGTCTATGAGATCTATCTTCAATCCGGAAACCTCGGCGGCCGGCGCCGACATCGCCGCCAGCGCGGCCGCGGCCAGAATCGAAAACAGCAATATCTTCCGCTCCATCCCAAGTCCTCCTAATCCAAGCCGGTCCGACCTGCCGACTCCGCTCCGTTCGGAACGCATCGCCGATGCGCTACCGGCCGCGCCGGCTCCTTCCCCGCTCTCTGCGCCGGGCGGGCACGCGGGCCGACGCGCCTGCATTCCCGCGCTGAAGGGCGCCGTCATTCGGCATCTTTCCCGTCTTCGGGCTTCTTCGGTTTCTCCTTTTGCCCCTCGCCGAGATCTTTTTTCCCTTCGGGAACCTCGGGCGTAGCCTGCGCCGGAGGGTACTTGGCGGACGGATCGTGTTTGTAGAGGAACACGCCCTTCGGCTCGGCCCACATGACCACCCCGTACTCCGGCACGAACGCGCATACAGGCATGGAGTATCCCTTGTATGGATACTTGGCGGTGGCCTCTTCCATAACCCTGTATTCGTTTTCATTGCTGTCGAACTCGTAGAACTTTTTCGGCTCGTCCTTGTTGCCGCCCAGTATCAAATACCGGCCGGATTGCGGATCTATCGTAACTTTGTCGCTGGCTACGCTCAGGTCCGCGGGGAAATCCTTCAGCCTCTCGATCTTCCCGTCCTTTCTGAGCCTTGCGACTGCTCGGGGGTTATGGTTGCCGCCGGCCATCAGGACCTCCTGCCTGAACGGATTATGCCTGAAAAGGCTGTGGTAACCGCTGACCGGGCAGGGACCAAGGTCCTCCCAATCCTTCGCCCCCTCACGGAATATGCGGGCCTTATCGCCGTTCAGGTGGATCAGGCCGTCCATGGCGCTGAAATATTCGACAGCCATCTCGCCCCCGCCGACAGGCAGCTTCGTCCACTTCTCGGAAATGACGTCGAAGAACGATATGCCGCCCTTAAGGTCGAGGCCGTCCTTCTCGCTCTTGAATCCGCGGTAATAGTGGTAGAAGCGGCTGCGTTCGGGGTCGAAGGCGTTCGTCCCGTACACGTGTCCGAACTGCGTCCTGAATACGGGATTATCGCCCTTCGGGTCGAGCTCGATGGAACGCCAGGCGTTCTTTTCCTCGGAATAGGCTACGAACCGCCGCGTCTGCCGCAGGCCCATGTACAGGAACTGGCCGGTGCGGCTGTCCCAGTGCGCGTCGTCGGTCCATCCGGCGATGTGCAGGCCGCCGGAGCCGCCCTTGTTGCGTCCGCCGTTGACGATCGGCGAGCTCCACAGGCCGCCGGGCATCTCCGTCTTCATCTCGGCCCATGTCCCGGGCTTCATCTCCGCGGCC
>CALKMO010000242.1 GCA_937991785.1 uncultured bacterium
CCTTGCCGCCTGCCCGCTTCTTTCTCCGCGTCTTGCGGCCGATCCGCCAGCTTTCCCTTTTCCCTTTTCTCTTTTCCCTTCCTTCTTCCGGCTGACTTCTTCCTTCCGGCCGTTGCGTTTGCGGCGGTCCTTTTAGTCATATGCCGCGGCAGATATCCACTCACGCACACAAAAACCGGGTGGAAAATCGAGAAAAACGGCGTCCCTGCGCGGTGCGCTCACTATGAAGCGTTGGTGTAAAGCTCCCTAGCTCTCCAGAAATCTCCCTCTCGTCCGCAGACAGCGCAACCGGCTCCCGGCTATCATTTTGTAGTTGACAGAAGTGCGCGTACCGCGCATAATTTACTATTCATAGCATCGTGCTGTCTGATGGGCGGCTAACTGCAGAGTGTGTGGGGATACTCAGGGAGGGATGGAGTTATGAAGAAGCTGTTGCTTGCTCTCTCAATGTACGGTTTCTTGGCAGGGGCCGTTGTAGGGTGCGGAGGCGGGAAGAAGGCTGAACCCAAGAAGGTTACACCGTCGCCGGCCACGCAGGGAGAAGCTCCTAAGGCAGAAGCCCCCAAGGCGGAGGAGGCTCCGAAGCCAGAGGCTCCTAAGACGGAAGAAGCTCCGAAGAGCTAGGGGGATAAAACAACTCTCGAAGTCTTCCGCTCATATCGGCCAATCTGTAAGGAAGGGGCGGCTGCCTTATATGGCTGTCGCCCCTTTTTACTTTTGGGCGCGGCCGCACAGAACGCCGAACGTCCCGAAGAGACATGGCTGCCGAATATTGCGCAAGCGGATGCGAACGGTAGCATGTAAGTTCTTGGAGAGGGAGGAGCAGCGTTCCCGATGGCCGAACCGATAGTGAAAGTCAAAAAGGGTTTTGTCAGGCCCCTCTACGGGGGGCATCCTTGGGTCTTTGCCGATGCCGTTGCATCCGTCGAAGGCTCGCCGGAAGCTGGAGATGTGGTGCGAGTGCTGGATCCGGCCGGATCGTTTCTCGGAAAGGGCTTTTATAACCCGAAGTCCGCCATGGCCGTTAGATTCCTGACCAGGCGCGACGAGCCGGTGAATGCCGTTTTTTTTCGCGCGCGGATAGAGGCTGCCGCAGCGTTTCGCGAGCGAACATTGGGGCTGAAGGTCGGCGAGGGGGATACAACGGCATTCCGGGTGGTCAACTCCGAGGGCGATGGCCTCGGCGGTCTGATCCTCGACAGGTACGGAGACGTTCTGGCGGTCCAGTTCCAGTCGGCCGGTTTCGAGAAACGGCGGAACGAAATACTGGGCATCCTGATGGACCTGTTCCGGCCGGCGCGGATAGTTGATTGTTCCGAGAACTCCGCCCGCGAAAAGGAAGGACTGCCTCCAGCTCCGCGAGGCACGATCGCCGGCGATGGGGCTGAAGGGCCGGTCAGAGTTTTGGAAGCAGGGGCGGCATTCGAGGTAGACCTATTCGGGAGCCAGAAGACTGGGCTGTTTCTCGATCAGAGGGAGAACCGGCTGAGGATCCGTGAGCTGGCGGCGGGTAGGCGCGTGCTGGACGTCTATTGTTACACGGCGGGCTTCGGCATACAAGCAGGCCTAGGCGGGGCGGCGTCCGTCGCTCTGGTCGAAAAGTCTCCATCGGCAGCCGAGCGCGGTTATCGCAACTTGGCCGCCAACGGCTTGGAGGCTGCGGACATGATCCGCGGCGATGCGATCAATACGATGAAGGGACTTGCCGAAGAGGGCAGGCGCTTCGACCTGATAGTCCTGGACCCTCCGAAGCTCGCTCGGTCGAGAGCCGGCGCGCCGAAGGCACTCGAGCACTACCGGGAGATCAATTTCCGGGCCATGCGGCTGCTCGCCGACGGTCCCGGCGCGATACTGGCAACATGTTCGTGCTCCGGCAACGTGAGCGAGCAGGAATTCGAGCGCGCAATAGGAGCGGCGGCGGTGGCGGCAGGACGCGAAATGGCGGTAATCGAGCGAAGGGGACCGGCGGCGGATCATCCGGGAATGCCTGGATTCGATCAGGGCAGGTACCTCAAATGCCTGATCATGGCCTCCATCCGGTGACCCGCCAAGCGTACGATACTCTTATCGCCCGCCCATCGCACCAAGGCAAAAACCCGGTCCTTATGGGCGCTATTTGCGAGTTGCTCCCTTGGGGGGATTTGCGAACGCTTCGGCCGAACTTGCGGGTCGGGCTCTAAGCGAAAGTGGAAAACTTCAAGTCTTGCCGCCGCCCACGCGATCGCTCGGCATCCTGCATCCGGCCAGAAAGGCGTCCGGATCCATGACGCTGATGCCGAGACCGGCGAGCCGTTCGCCGAGTTCCTCGTCTCCTGTCACTACCGTAAACCGCGGCGGTTCGCCGCGCGTTTGGGCGATTATCCATTCGTCGGCTTGAGGGGTGTGGAAGATGCGGACCCGGGTCCTGCGGCCGGCTTCCGATTCGTCGCCTTGCGTCAATGCCCCGGAAGGGCCTTCGAATACAAGCCATATCTCGGCGGCCTCCATACCTCTGAAAGACCCGACCACGGAGGCGACCTTTGCCTGCGATTCTGGCTTCCACCAACAGGCGCGTTCTTTTCCGCGCAGGATGTCGCCTTGGATCATGGCAAACCCGTCAACGATCAAAACAGTGCGCACGAGGCCGCTCCCGTTTGTTCGCGCATACCAGCCGGCGTCCAAGCCTTCGGCGGTCCGGCCTTCGATCGGACCGATCATTGAAATCGGACCGGCGGGCAGGCGCCCGATTGAAGGATAGCGCGCCGAGCCGGCGCGCGCCAAGCTCTTTTCGCGGGAGCCGATACCTAGCACAGAGTTTTCTCTTGCCGAAAAAACCAGGCCGGGAAATATTTGTCGCGGATAGGAAGAGCATGACGATTGGGGCGGCTTCAAAGCCATCGGCCTTCTCTTGCAGGAGGAGAAGACATTTAGTGCCGCCTCGGAAGGCAGAAGGTGCGCCTGGAGGGCAATAACAATGAAGGAACTGGGCGTCGGATTGATAGGCCATCAGTTCATGGGTAAAGCGCATTCGAACGCGTGGCTCAAAGCCGCGAAGTTTTTCGATATCCCCGCAAAACCCGTTATGAAGGTCATCTGCGGCATAGGGGCGAAGGAAGTTCAGGCCATGGCCGAGCGTTGGGGGTGGGAGTCGTGGACGGAAAACTACAAGGAGGTCCTCGACCGCGACGACGTGCACATAGTGGATGTCTGCACGCCGAACTTTTTGCATAAAGAGATGGTCTTGGCTGCGGCAGCGAAGGGCAAACACGTCGTCTGCGAAAAGCCGCTGGGAATGAATGCCTCCGAATGCCGCGAGATGTGGAAGGCCGCCGAGAAGGCCAAAGTCAAGCACATGGTTTCCCATTGCTACCGCCGATGCCCGGCGGTAATGCTGGCCAAAGAGCTGATCGCTTCCGGAGCGATAGGCCGCATCTTCCACATCCGCGCCGTGTACCTCCAGGACTGGATCATAGACCCGAAGTTCCCCTTGGTATGGAGGCTCAAGAAGGAGGTCTCCGGCTCCGGCGCCCACGGCGACCTCAATGCCCACATCATAGACTTGGCACGGTTTCTCGTAGGCGAATTCTCCGAGGTCTGCGGGATGACCGAGACCTTCATAAAAGAACGGCCGCTGCCGGAGGCCGCCGGAGGGGGTCTGGCTGGAGGCAAGAAAGGAAAGGGCATGGGCAAGGTTACAGTGGATGACGCGGCCCTGTTCCTGGCCCGATTCGCAAACGGCGCGATCGGATCCTTCGAGGCCACACGCTTCGCCCAAGGGAGGAAAAATTGCGAGAGGTTCGAGATCAACGGCGAGAAGGGATCGCTGGCTTTCGACTTCGAGGAAATGAACGTCCTCTGGTACTTCGATGCCACAAGGCCGAAGAACGTCCAGGGCTTCACCAAGATACTGGCCACGGACCCGAGCCATTCATACTTCAAAAATTACTGGCCCGGCGGACATATCATAGGTTACGAACACCAGTTCATCGCCGGCGCGGCCGACTTCGTCAAGGCGATCGTGGAGGATACCAAGGCATGGCCGGATTTCGAGGACGGATACCGCAATCAGCTCGTTCTCGATGCTGTGCTCGAATCGGCCGAGAAAAAGACTTGGGTAAGGATACCGAAGCAATAACATATAGAAGGGCGCCTTCTTCGGGAAGGAAGCGGCGAACCGGCAGTTTCCAACACCTATCTGATTCGAGGGTCCGTCGTTTGCGCGGGCCGATTCTCGCCGCGCGGGTAGCGGGCAGGCGATACAAAGGCCCTTGGATTTGGTAGACATCGCCATGTAACGCTCCTAGTGCATCAGGAACCCCCGGTATCCAATCCGTTATCCGTGCCCGGGCATAGTCGGCTTGTGCGTTATCGATCGAGCCAGATACCATATTGGCGCGGAGCTTTTCGAATTCGGCGCGGATCGCCTCAACCGTCTTTCCCTCGGCGTCTTTCAGGATTGCCTAGAGGGTCATGGCGTAGCGACATCGTCCGCCCCCTCGCGCATGCCTTCGTAAGTAAGCGATTCCTCGCCCGCCCTCCCTTCTCCACTGGAGGCCAGCAGATCATCCAAACAGAATCCGGGTGGGGGGGGAACCATCGAACCCGCCATAAGGCTGCCCGGTAAAGTTATAACTCCAGAACCACGTGTCGTCCGCACCGTGCGAGTAAGGACGCCAGCCGTATTTCAATCGGTTTGAGGATACCCGGCTGGGCGACACCGCCGTAGAACCGGTCCAAGCCGTCGCATACCGCGACGTCTCACCGCTCCGCGAAGCAAGGCCTTCATCTCTCAAGGTCCCGCATGGTGGGAGAATATAACGCAAGAGATTGTAGCGAAAGGCGGTTGCGGTTCGAGAGCGGAACCGTTCCGCGGGAGGCGCCAGGCTGGCGGGCAGACGCGCGCCTTAATGCTGCGGGGTAATTCCAGGATCCGCTCAGCCGCATATGGTGTATACATAATTGACTCGTAAGACCGGATCTGTCGCGTGGATCGAACATATTTATGTCTCCGCATTCGCGTTACCGCGGGGGGGCGACGGTCTCGGGAAGCGGCGGCGATTTGATCGGCGGGACCGAGCGAAGCGAACTATATATCCAGGCCGGGATGCGGGACATCGTCTCGAAGTCGGGGATAGGGAAAGCGGGCGCGATGCGCCGGGCAGTCAATCCGTTCTTTCAGGGGAAGGCGAGGGGGCTCAAGAGCGCCGATGACGGAGCATGGAGACTGATCATGAGCCGAGGGAAAGCGAAGCGCGGAAAGATTTTTGTCTTGAGCGGGATCGCTTCGACGGCGTGGGCGGTTTTATGTCTGGTGGTGGCGACTCAGTGGCCCGCCGCCCGGGCCGGCGAAGGCGCTTCGGTTCCGACGGGACCCTATGGCGAAGAGGAGGAAGGCGGCGCGCGGGCGCCTTCCCTGGAGGAGATATACGCCGGCTACCGGCCGCCGTTCGTGGACTGGGGATGGGTCGCAGGCGGCGGCAAGCTTCCCCTGAGCCTCCAGCCGCATTACTTCAACATGGCCTACGTCAACCACGATACCCGGGTGGACGGGCTGTTCAAGAAAGCCAAGGAACTGGAGGAGCGACGCGAGTGGCGGGAGGCGATGCGCCTGTACCAGGAGGTCATAGACAAGTTTCCGGACGATCTGTGGCAGATAGCCGAGGAGGGGGTTTTCATCCCTTCCTCGCTGTACGCCCACAGGCGGCTGCTCGCCATGCCGAAGAGCGAGCTGGCCTACTACCGGGCAACGAAGGATCCCGAGGCCAAGCAGCTCTTCCTCCGCGCCGCCCGGTACAACTCGCTGCCCGACTACGCCGAGGTGGTCGAACGGTACATG
>CALKMO010000243.1 GCA_937991785.1 uncultured bacterium
TCCCTTCTACTGTTTTCCCGGTCCAAGTCAAGAGGAAAGTTCTCTAGAGGAGCCGGTTGGGTGCATGGCCGTAACTGCATAGAGTTTTTATCTGCAGACACAGACTCTCTTTTCAGTCAGGGGTTGCCAAGGAGGCTTTCCCGGGGGATGAGGGCAGGACTAAGCGAAGGGTAGCGGAAGGGCAGGGGCGGTTTGGCCGCGATGCCGAGCTGTCGGACGTTACCGCCCGGCCTTTCCCGATTGTCTATGTCATCCGCACATTTACGGCCGTGCACTCTAACGATGCCTTCAGACCGGCCGGCGCGTTGCGATCAGTTCCTCCGATGGTTAAACTGAACCGGCGGCAACGTGCTTGCAGAATTCGCGGCTCCGGATGTTCCATACTGCAAGGGCGTTAACGATTCCTCGTCCTTCGATCTCGGGAAGGGTTGCGCTCGGTTCAACACCCTCGGCCGAAGGTTGTGCCTTGAGGGGGCTACGGAGTATTGGAATAGCTTGGGCTAATCGCCGTTGGGGAGTTTATCGGGTGTTTGGTGCGTCAGCTGCCGGTCGGGCCGCAACGAGGTGCGCCGTGGCCGCGGAGCGAATCGTGATGGGGGAGGAGGAAATCATGAAAGGCCGTGCAAGGTTCGGTACGGCGCGATCCCCACGGTACTATCCTTCGGGAGGCTGCAGGAAACGCCGGACGGCCGGAGTCTTAGCCGCCATGGCCGCGTTCGCTGCGGCGGCAACCCTGTCGCCGCCGTTCGATGCCGGCGGCGCCGAGGGCGAACCGACCGGGGGTGGTAACGATAAGACGAGGGTGGAGGCGGAATCCGAGACGAAAGCCGAAGCTGCAAAGGACGGAAAGGTCGGAACGGATGCTCGGCACACAATGGCGGAGCGGCTCCGAAAGGAGGCCGGGGAATGGAAGGATCGCATGGGCGAGGGGTATGTAGTCGAGGCCGTTGATCCCTGCTTCGTACTGATATCCAACCAGCCCCGAGAAAAATACGAGCCCGTGCGCGACGGTACGCTGCTCGGGTTCTGCCGCCGGTTCTGGACCATCTACGGATGCCGGCACAAACCGGACGAACCCCTGCGAGTCTTCCTGTTTGCCGACGCCGACAGCTACAAACGCAAGTCGAAGGAGATCTTCGGCAAGGAGCCGACCACTCCGTTCGGATACTACAGCGCCGCCAACCGCGCCCTGGTGATGAACATATCCACAGGCGGGGGAACGCTGGCCCACGAACTCACCCACGCCCTTGTAGCCACGGATTTTCCCAACATACCGGCATGGTTCAACGAGGGGCTCGGATCCCTCTACGAACAGTGCCGCTACGACGGCGAATCGGGCCTGCGCGGCATGGTTAACTGGAGGCTCCCGGCGCTTCAGAAGGCGATCGCGACCGGCTCCGCCCCGGCGATCGGGAAGCTCATCCATTCGTCTACCGAAGAGTTCTATGGCGCGCGCGTCGGACTGAATTACGCCGAGGCGCGCTACTTATGCATGTTCCTGCAGGAAAAGGGAGCCCTCGCCCGCTTCTACGCCGCATTCAGGGATCGCTTCGCGGAGGATCCCAGCGGCGAAAAGTTCCTGCTCGAGGTCCTGGGAGAGAAGGATCTCGCCGCCGTCGGGAAATCTTTTTCCGATTGGGTTTCCAGGCTTAAAAAGTGATGCCGGCATCCAGCCGATGGCGGAGAGATATTCGGCGGCGGGAATTCGATCCCGTCCTGCCGCTATCGGCGCTCGATACCGGGCGCAGCCTCCGGAGGAACCTTTCCCGGTCGCTCCCGGCGCTCGGAACCGTCGCCAGAGTCGCTATATCCGGCCGTCCCCGACCGCTCCATGCGCGCGATGGGGACCGGTACCGCGCGGCTATTTGTCGAACAGCGTAGGGCCGTCGGAAGCCGACCGCCGTTTGCCGGGCGCAATACCGAGGTGTTTCCATCCAATGTCGCTGAGCACTCTCCCTTTCGGCGTTTTCAGAATGTAACCTTCCTGAATCAGGAACGGCTCGTAAACCTCTTCGACCGTGTCCTCTTCCTCGCCGACCATCACGGCGAGCGTCTTGAGTCCGACCGGGCCGCCGGCGTGCCTGGCCAGGGCGGAGAGGATGTTGCGGTCCATTTCGTCGAGGCCGCGGGCGTCCACGCCTTCGCGATCAAGGGCATGTTCGGCGATCTCTTTCGATATGCTGCCGTCGCCGCGCACCAGGGCCCAGTCGCGCACGCGGCGGAGCAGCCGGTTGGCGATGCGCGGTGTGCGTCGCGAGCGGCGGGCTATCGTCTCAGCCGCCGCCGGTTCTATCTGCGTACCAAGTATCCGCGCGGATCGCTCGACTATCCGCGCCAGTTGCTCCGGGGTGTAGAACGTCAGCTTCTGCTGTATACCGAACCTGTCCTGGAATGGGCGCGAGAGCAGTCCGTCGCGCGTAGTGGCTCCGATCAGCGTGAACCGCTTCAGGTTGAACTTTACCGTGCGCGATCCTGGACCGGAGTCCACGGCTATATCAATGAAAAAGTCCTCCATGGCCGGATAGAGGTATTCCTCCACAACGGGCCTGAGCCTGTGGATCTCGTCTATGAAAAGGATATCACCCTCGCCGAGCGATGTCAGGTGGCCCAGCAGGTCCCCCGGGCGTTCGATGGCCGGTGCGGATGTCGAATGGAATTGCGAGCCTAGCTCGGTGGCTAAGATCCTTGCGAGGGTGGTCTTCCCGAGTCCCGGGGGACCGGACAGCAGAACGTGATCGCACGGCTCGCCGCGCTTTTTTGCCGCCGCCACGCATATCTGAAGCCGTTCCTTGACCTCGTCCTGGCCCGTGAATTCGGCAAATCCCCGCGGGCGCAGCGATTCCTCTACGGTGTCCTCGTCTCTCGCCTTCGGAGACACCGCTTTCCTCGGGCATGCCGACTCGTCATCCCTGCCTTTAGCCACCGAACCCGCCTCCGGATTCTTTTCCCGCACCTATCAGCCGGCCCCGACATGGCCGGCCGGCGGCGTCGCACCCGCCCTCACCTCGATATCGCAAGCACGGTCTCCCCGCCGGCCGGTATCCTTACCTTTATCGCCGTTACTAAACCCCATCGGTCGGCTTCGATGTCGCCGCCTCCGCCGGCGGAATTCGCCCACTTGAACTTCTCCCCCGGCTTCGGTTTGAACTTTTGGCATCGGCGCGGCGTGACGTCCACGGTCATTTCGGCTTTGCACAGGTCGTTGGCGAGGCGGACGGACCACTTGTCTTCCTCGTCAACGACATCCTTCCACAAGAAGCCGAGATTGATGCCGCCTTCCTTGTCGCCGGCGGCCGGATCGCCCGGCCCCGGATCGTCGTCTATGGAACTGTTGGAGAACGCCGGATAGCTTATGTTGCGCGCGAACTTGTCCGGCCCATAGTACTTGAGCAGCCTGCCCATGGGTTGGGCGCCTGAACTGTGGTCGCCGTCGTTCCAGGCGAACGCAAAACCGTGTCGGCTTTCCTTCATGGCCTTTGCCATGTCCACCTGTTCCTGCCATGTTGCGAAACCGTCCCTCCTCCCGCAGCACCAACAGTAAAACGGCAGGTCATCGCGGTGTTCCAGCACGAACTTCACCATATCCATGCGTTCAAAGTATGTGGTACTCCCGTCCCAAATAAGAACTTCTTCCTTCTTTCCGGAGATTTTGACGAGGCTGGGCATGCCCAGTTGCCTTGTGCGCGGGCGATTGGGATAGACCGCCGCGAATATCTCCGGGTGGCGCAACGCGAAGGTGGTGCTCCCCCACGCGCCCATGGATCCGCCGGAGGCGCAGACCCTGTCGGGATCGGCGCCGTACTTTTTTATGACCCAATCTATTATCCACAGCATCCGCCGTTCGGTGAAGTTCCACGCGCGCGGTTCCTTGCCGTCCCACCATTGGGGTATGCACACGTAGCCGAACCAGTACGTCTCCATCGGGCCGCCGGCCGGCGTAACGATGGCGTCGCGGCTGTCCAGGACAAGCCTGCGGTGCCCGCCATCCTTCCGTTCTTGTACGGAAAAGACTCCGGGCATTCCGTCCTGCCAGCCCCATTCCGGACGTGAAAAGTACAGGTAGTAATCTCCGTATTCCGCCGCGCCGCCGCCCTGTCCGGCCGATGCATGCAGGTTGACGTGCAGCGGCAGCCCCTTTTCGCCGGATACGCAGGTCTGCTGAATGTACGGCCCCTTGCGCGATTTGGAATCGGCATAAAGTATCGGCTGGATCGGCGCAATGCGCTCCTCTACCGGTTCGGTCGTGGCGCCTCTGCCCGGCGAAGGCGAGGAAAGGGTCTTCCCGTTTTCGTCGGTGGCCGCTACGGCGTAGCAGCTTCTCCCGTCTTTCTTTACGGTGATGGCGGCGAGACCGGACCACATCGGCAGCGGCCTGCCTCCTTCCTCCAGGATAGCAGTCGGCTTCGACGGATCCAGGCGATCTTTTTTGTTGAACGCGTGCCCGAACAGCTTCGCGGAATTGTAGAGGATTCCCGATACGCACACTTCGGCTTCCGCAAGGTCGGGACCTATGGGCTTGTCCGAGCGGTACACAGTGTACCTGTAGGCAGCGGCCTCCTCGCCCTCGGCAACATCCTTCCATGTTACGAACGTCTGTCCGTTCCTATGTACCGCTTTTACGCCCGTAACCTCGACCTTTCCTGTCAGTTCCCCAGCTGCATCCTCGGCAGGAATTCCTCGCGCTGCTGCCATTGTCGTTCCGAGCACCCACGCCAAGACTGGAAGCCGACAAGTCCCGATTCTCATGAAGCATCCTCCGCGATAGATTGAAGGGGCGCCGGCGCGCTCTGGATGCGAGGCGGAACCGGACCCATGTATGACGCTACTCGCCCAGATCCGCCGCGGGCGATCCCTCATCCTCCGTACGCGCGCCGTTTTGCCGATGTCGGCGGAACTTTCCGCGGAAACGCTATCATGCCCCCTCGAAAAGCAAGATGATGCTTAGGGGAGCTCCGCCGTAAAGCGAAAAACGCGGTCGTTTGGCGAAGTGCGCGCAATTATATGGCTTAAGGAGAAACGGATACCGATCCGGAATGGCACCCGATAAAACGCTCGAAACGAACCGACGGAGAATCCAACCGGTAAGTTTGTCTTGCTCGACACAGGGCGACTGCGTTTGAGATCCGCAGCGGCGAT
>CALKMO010000244.1 GCA_937991785.1 uncultured bacterium
CCACAGCCAAAACAATGAAACATCTGCCGGCCAGAATGCACATGAAACGATGGCGTCTTCTCCTTGTGAAAGGGGCATAGACCTTTGTAATTCGCACCAGCCCTGGTCAGGCGCACGACCTCTCCCACCACCTCCACAAGATCGTTTCGCGCCCGAATTTCATCCAGAACCTCTTTGGAAACAACGGCCATAGAATAATCAAGGATTACGGGTCAACCACGCACGGGCCGCCGAGGCGTAACGCCCCTTGGGCTCCCGTTTCAGATACTGTTCAAACCAGGCGCGGGTCTGGTTCCTCTGGGCCGGCACATCGGCATAGTGAAGGGCCAAAACGGCATACGCATCCGCAAAGTCCGGCCGGATCCGAATCAGCTCGCGCAGATGCTCCTCCGCCTTGATCCAAAGACCCTCCCGTTGGTAAACAAGCGCCAGCATGTACCGGGCTTCCGCCCAATCCGGCCGCGCCGAAACCGCGCGCTGGAAAAGCGCTCGCGCGAATGCATCCTTGTTCTGATGCCAATAGGCCAGCCCCAGGTTGAAATACGCCGCCTCCAACGCGTCATCCAACTCGATCGCTCGGCGATAGTCGAAAATCGCACGGTCATAGTCGGCCCTCGCCAAATACTCGTTCCCACGTAACAACGCCGCCTGGGCAGCTTCAGGCTGCCGTTTTTCCGGTTTCCGAAACTGAAGCTCGCTGGCCTTGAGGATGTTTTCCGGCGGCGTTTCGGGAAGTGATCTCAGGGGTGGAGGTCGAGCCGACAGTTCGTTGAGCCGCCGTCGCGCTTCCACCGCCCGGGAATCGTCGGCAAAATCCCTCAGAAACCGCCGATAACTCTCAATGGCACGGTCCGCATTCAGAAGCCGTTGATCCCAAACCTTCGCCATCTCCCAAACCGCATCGGCGTTGCGAGGATCCGCTTCCGCTGCTTCCCGGAACCGCAATGCCGCCTCTTCATACGCCCGCCGTCCAAGCGCCGCCCGCGCTTCTTTCATCCGATCGCCGCTTCGAGACGACAACGCCGCCCGGGTTGCAGAAACAGAGGAATCCGCAGGGGAAACCTTGGCACCCTCTTCGTCCAACGCCTCAAGAGCTCGACGAGCCGCTTGCGCCCGCTCGCCCTCGGGCGCCTCCCGAAGATACGCTTCGAAATAACGGCGCGCAGCCGAACGATCGCGAAAAACATCCCGCGCCAAAATCGCCGCGTTGTACAACGCCGGCGCATACGAGCCGCAGGCGGCAAATTGCGCCCGCGCGGCCTCGATCCGACCGTCCATCGCCGCGGCGACACCAATCGCATTCAAGAGAGAAGGGGTCGCCGACCCCACCCGCTGAAGCGCTTGATTCAGCGCAACCCGCGCCTCCCGCCATCGACCGACACTCCCCAAGACCCGCGCCGCATACTCAAAGGGACGCGGATCCTCGGGCCGAAGCGCCGCCGCTTCGTAAAAAGACTGAAGCGCTCCCTCCGTCTCCCCCTTCCGCCATAAAACCAGCCCCAGCCAAAGACGTCCCTCCCCCTGGGAGGGATCCAGTTCCGCCGCCCGCCGAAAATCGCGAAAGGCCAAGTCATACCTGCCCGCCCGATAATTGCGCGCCCCGCGTTCCAGAAGAAAAGCCGGATCCCGCCCTCCGCACCCCGCCGAACCCACAATTAGAAAAGCAATCACCGCTGGGAAAAACCATCCCGCCGCCCTGCCGAGGCTCATGTTCAGACCTCCCGCGTGTAGCGCATGTAGTAAAAGAGAAAGTTGCGAATAACATCCTCCTTCGAAATGTCGGCTGTCGCCACCGGCTGGCCCGCAGTTCCAAACGCACCCTCTAACGTAACATACCGCACCCCGCGCCGCTCCCGATACCGAATGCTGGGATAGGGTTCCGTCCGGTCTGTAAACGTGCGAATGTGCACCGAATAGGTCACCTCCTCCTCCCCTTGATGGGTCACTTTCAATGAGGCGGAAGAGGATACCTCCCGGATAAACACCATCCGCCCGTGCCGCTCCAGCTCACTCTTAAGTTCTTGAAACGCCGGCACCACGACGGCCCGGAGGAATTGCTCTGCCTCCTGGCGCCGCTCTTCCATCTTGTCCCGACGCTTCTCTTCAAGAAAAGCGCCCAACTCCCGTTTCCAGTCCGCACTGTTTTCCATCGCGGCATCCTCGCTTCCGGTCCACCTTAACCCCCCGCGTATACCCACGCAAGCCCTTTTTCCCCTCACATTAACTCCGTCTCCAGCCGAGTCAGAACAAACAAAGGACTCCCCCGCAAAATCTCCGAAAGTTCCGAAAGTCGTTTTTGTACCACCTCCGATTCCGCCGCCACGGTGACAAACGCCAAATCTGCCGCCTGCCACAGGTCCTGGCGCCCCACTTCCGCCACGCTCACATTGTATCGGTTGAGAATCCGATCCTTTAACGAGCGAAGCACCGCCCGCTTATCCTTCAGGGATCGGGAGGCAGGCAGGGTGATGGTAGCAGTCAGAAGACCAATGACCATGGCAGCCTCGCGTTTGGTTATGGGCCCAGCAGGACTTGAACCTGCGACCAAAGGATTATGAGTCCTCCGCTCTGACCATCTGAGCTATGGGCCCGGTTTGATCCGATCATACCAGAGAGCTCCGCCCCATTTCAACCCGTCTCGCACCCCGATCGCTCCCGCCACAAGGGAAAAGAAACTTGCCCCCCGCGCGCCCCTCCGATATGCTCCCCCCATGCTTACAATCCGACGAACCCTCCTCGGCTCCCTCGTCTCGACCGCTGTCGTCTGGACAAT
>CALKMO010000245.1 GCA_937991785.1 uncultured bacterium
GAGGCCGCATCGTCTATTTTGAACGTCGCCGCCCAGCCGGAATCGTTCTCGACGTCAACGAAAGTCGCCGCGGCCTTCTTGAAGGCCACGGAGGAGGGCAGCATGTCCATCGCTTTCCTGCTGGCATCATCCGCCTCCGAACCGATAAATATCAGGACGGGTACTTTCCCCGCGCGCGCCTTGGACCGCGCCGCGCCCACGTCCTTCGCCCACGGAAGGTTCATCCGCTCCGTCGCCTTGCGGACGAGAGCCGGGAGCGATTCAGGGGTCAGGGCGGCCGCGCTTCCCCACCGTCTTCCATCAGCGTCGTACAGTATCGCTGCGGGCAGTACCTTTTCCGTGCAGGGAATACGATAAATCTGCGGCCACGATTCTTTGTGCGCCTCGGACCATATGAACACCGCATCCTTCAGCTCCGGGACGTTGGGGATCGCATCCTTAACCTTCGTGCTCTTTTCGTCGTCGCTTCTTCCTACGAGCTGGACGATGAGCTTTCGGCCCTTTGCGGCAGCCCTCCTGGCTTCGTTCAGGTCTTTAGTCCAAACCGGCCCTTTGGCGTCTTCTCCCCAGGATGCCGGCGCAGCCGGCAATGCTGCGGCGAAGCTGATGGCCGCCAAAAGCCGCACAAGGGAGATTCGATTCCCGCACATGTTCTGCCCTCCTCTTGAAGTCGTACGGTCGTCTCAAAGCAATTATATCTCTACCGCGGGCTTCAAGCGATATATTTGGATCGCGCCGATAATGCAACATTCGAGCGACTGGCGGAAAAACGACGTCCGCATAAACTGCTTGGGCCATGAGAGTCGAAAACTTGTCGGGACCCGATGCGGAATCGAGTTCCGCTTTTATATCTGGATCCGTCGCGGCGAAGAAAGACTCGCTGGCAGGTCGCGCTGCGGCGAAGGGGACATCGCGGCGCCGGGTGCCGGCCCCGTGGAACGGCAGGTCGGCGGCTCTGGCCTGCATATTGCTTTCGCGGCGGCTCGGGATGCCGGCGGCTGAGATGCTTCCCGGGATATGCGCGCGGGCGCGGCTGTCGCCGGCGGAGCGCGGACTCGCCCGCGAACTGGCCGGAGGAGCCGTCCGCCATGCCGTATCGATGGACCTGGCGATCGCCGCTGCGAGCCGCCGTCCTGTGGATTCGCTGGACGAGCCGTTGCGCGAGGTCCTTCGGCAGGGAGCGTATCAGATACTTTTCCTAGAACGCATCCCCCATAGGGCGGCGGTTGACGAATCGGTAAAGCTTGCCAAGGCTTTTTGCGGCAAATCCACCGGCGCCCTGGCGAACGCCGTGCTGCGAAAATTGATAAGGATGCTCGAGGTCGTTCCGGCGGGTGGGTTTCCCGCCGCCGGCGACGAGAGATCGGCCGGCGGAATGGGCCGGCGCGCAGGCGAAGGAACCGGCGGGGCGCATCGGAGGAGGATGGGACGGGATGCGCCGCAAGCGCCCGCCGCCGCTCCAGGCGACGCCGATGGGGAAGCCGCGCCGATCCCGGCAGCCTCGGCGGATTCAAGCCGGGGCGCGATAATCGCCGGCCGGAGGCCTCGTAATGCTCTGTATTTCCGCGGCGGGAGATCGGCACGGCTGAAGAAGCCGGTTCTTCCCGCCTTCGAGTCGGATGCGATCGGCTGGTTGGGAGGATTTTACGGGTTCCCGCGCCAAGCTGTCGAAATCCTGGTTGCCGCTCTGGGTGCAGAGGACGCAGAAAAAGTCCTTCGCGCTTCCAACGAGATTCCTCCCGTTACGGTTAGGTTGAATCGGACGCGGATGCCTGCGGCTGGGGGCCTCGCGGCGCCGGCTCCGGACGAAGGGTCCGCCGGCGTGC
The DNA here is from genome assembly GCA_937991785.1 of uncultured bacterium. GTDB lineage: Bacteria > Planctomycetota > SZUA-567 > H5-PLA8 > CALKMO01 > CALKMO01. The sequence continues at coordinate 1,827 of CALKMO010000245.1, forward strand.
CGGCGGATTTTCTCAGCGAAGCGTTCGAAGGGGTGCGCAGCTTCGAGCCGGTTGACGAGGAGGGCAGGTCGGAAGGGCTGTACCGGATAGAATTTTCCGGCGATATCGGTTCGCTCCCCGGATACAAAAAGGGCTTGTGGACGGTACAGGATGCATGGGCCGCGCAGACCGTCATCCGGCTGGAACTGCCGGACGTTTCCGGTCCGGAAGGCCCATTCGTCGTGGACCTTTGCGCCGCACCAGGCGGCAAGGCTACGGCGATGGCCGAAAGAGTGGCGTGTTGCGGCGGCAGAGTCCTGGCGTGCGATTCCGACGCCCGCCGGCTGGAGATGGTGGCCGGCCATGCGAAAAGGCTGGGTCTGGCCAATCTCTCCACTCGCGTAATGGACGGCAGGAGGCCGCCGGATGATCTTCGCTGCGCGGCCGACATCGTGCTCGTTGACGCCCCGTGCACAAACCTGGCGGTGATGGCCAGGAGATGGGAGGTCCGCCAAAGGATAAGCAGGGACGCGGTCGCGGCGATGGCAGGGCTTCAAGGCGAGCTGCTCGACGGAGCGGCGCTCATACTGAAGCCGCGCGGGATCATCTTATACTCGACCTGCACGCTGACGTGCGAGGAGAACAGCGGCGCGGCGGCTTCGTTCCTGGAGAGGCACCGGGATTTTCGTATCATCCGCGAGGAGACGAAGTTGCCCGAAGGCGGAACGCACGACGGAGGGTACGTTTGCGCGCTGGAAAGGATCGAATAGTCCGAGAAGGTTCCGCGGAATGTATTGTCCGTCGGAATAACGCGCCATGCCGGCGATCGGCGGCGCAAATGCGGCGGGCGCCGGCTGGATCAGCAGACCGACCCCCGGAGAAAGGAGCGGCGATCCGATGAACGACGGGATAGTTGAGTTAGTGCTGGGCAACGGCCTGAAAGTACTCCTTAAGGAGATGCGGTCCGGCCCCGTTGTGTCCGTCTTCGTATGGTACCGGGTCGGATCCAAGAACGAGCGACCGGGGATCACCGGAGTCTCCCATTGGGTCGAACACATGATGTTTCAGGGGACGCTGCGGTTCGGCAAGGGCCAGCATTTCAAACGGATATCCGCCGTCGGAGGCGTCCTTAACGGATTTACGAACAGCGATTGCACGGTGTACTTCGAAACGGTCCCGGCTGCGCACGCGGGGATGGTCCTTGACATGGAGGCCGACCGGATGCGCAACGCATTGTTCGACGAGGCCGAGGTCGAAAGGGAGCGGACGGTGATAATATCGGAGCGCGAGGGCGCCGAAAACGATCCGGTCTACATGCTGTATGAGGAGGTCGAGGCGACTATGTATCGGAACCATCCGTACCGGTGGCCGATCGTAGGATGGAAGCGCGACCTCCAGTCCATGACCAGGAAGGATCTGTACGATTACTATCTGGCTTACTATACGCCTTCAAACGCAGTGTTGGTGGTGACCGGGGATTTCGATGCGAAGGCGATGGAGGCGGAGGTGAGGAAGTATTTCGAGCCTGTCGAAGGTCCTGAGCCGCCGGAATTCGCGTGCGCTGGAGAGCTGCCGCAGACGGCCGAGAGGCGCGTGAACGCTCGCGGGCCGAAGGGTTCGCCGCACTTGGTGGCCGCCTACCACGGACCTACGATGGCCGACGAGGACGCGCCGGCCGCCATAGTACTGGACGCCGTCCTCTCCGGCGCCAAGCCGCTCAGCCTTTCGTCCGGCGGCTACATGGGCAGGAGCGCCAGGCTGTACGGGGCGCTGGTGAGGCGCAAAAAAGTGGCGGCGTCCGCCGGATCCCACTACTTCCCCAACGACGGACCGTCCGCGTTTTCCTTCTCGTTGTCTGTGCTGCCGGGCGTCCGCACGGAGAAAGCCGAGAAGGCTCTCTTCGACGAGATCGAGCGGGTCCGTGAAAAGCCGGTCCCGGCATCGGAACTCCGGAAGGCCCTCCGCCAGACCAGGGCGCAGTTGGAGTACAGCAGGGATGGGATAACGGCCAACGCCTTCATGATAGGCAGGTTCGAAATGCTCGGTTCGCATCGCATCCTCGACGATCTGATCGCCCGCATCGAAAAGGTGACGCCGGACGACGTGATGAACGCGGCCCGCAAATACCTGACCCGGGAGAACAGGACCGTCGGCATATACGAGCCGACCGGGGACGCGGCGGCCGGCTCGGCGAATGGCGATGCGAAGCGCGGGGCCGAGGCCGGCAGGGCGGGCGGGGCGGGATATGCGAACGGAGGATTCGGCCGGACCGGTCGAGGATGCGCTTGCCTTACTGCGGGCGCGGTCGAGAGCGGCGGGGCGCCTTGCGGCGGCGGGCATCTCTGTACTGCGCCCGGCTGGTCCCCCTGGGATTTCGGGGCTTGGGCGGCGACGTCTCCGGCATCGAACGGAAGGCCCATCCAGCGAAGGCAGATGCCGAACGGGGCGGTCGCGCTGGTCTTGGAAAATCCGGAGAGCCACTCCGTAGTCGTACACGGCGGGCTGAAGGCCGGGCTGGCGTTCGAAGCCCCCGCCAAACACGGGACCGCCTCGCTCGTATCGCGCATGCTTCTCAGGGGCACGGAGAAGCGCAACGCCAAACGTATCGCCGAGGCGCTCGAATCGAAGGGATCCTCGCTCGAATTCTGGTGCGGCGACGAGACGATAGGCTTTGGGGGGAAGTGCCTGCCGGGCGAGGAGAAGGGGTTGATCGAAGCGTTGGCCGAGTGCCTGCGCATGCCGGCGTTCCCGGAGGGCGAGGTCGAGTCCGCGCGCGGCCAGATGCTGGCGGAACTCAGGCGTATCGAGGACAGCCCTGAGCGCGTGAGCCACAGGGCGCTTAAGAAGGCGCTGTACCCGGAGGGACATCCCTACAACCGCCACGCGGTCGAGAATGCCGGCGACATCGCATCGCTGACGCGCGCCGACTGCGAGGAATACTGCCGCCGGCTTTTCGGCCCGTCGTCTCTCGCGGTGGTTGTCGTAGGGCGCCTGGACGCCTCGAAGGCCTTCGACCTCATCGAAAAATATCTGGGCGATTGGACCGGCGCCCCGGCCCCCCAGCCGCCGTCACCTTCTATCATGCCGTCGTATTCCGAGCGCCGCAGGATCATTGTAATGGAGAGGAAATCGCAGAACGAGCTGGCAGCCGGTCTGCGCGCCGTGCCGCGCTCGCACCCGAACTATTACGCCCTGGCCGTCGCGAACCACATATTCGGGCGTCTGGGCCTGATGGGACGGCTCGGAGAACGCATCCGGGACAGAATGGGGCTGGCCTACCACGCCTGCAGCTCGCTCGACGCCAGGTTGTGGGATGGCGAATGGATAGCCTCGGCGGGCATAAACCCGAAGAACGTTCGGAGGGCGGAGGATGCTTTGCTGGCGGAGATACGGCTTTTGCTCAAGGACGGAGTTGCGGAGGAAGAGCTTTCCGCAGCCAAGGAGAACCTGGTCGGATCCATGCCCATACGCCTAGAAACGAACAGCGGCCTGGCGGGGCTGGTTTGCGACATCGAACATTACGGCATTGGTCTGGACTTCCGGGAGAAGTTCCCCGGCATAATCAGGGGGCTGACGCGGGAGGCTCTGGTCGAAGCCGCCAGGCAACACCTCGATCCGGAAAAACTCCTGATCGTCGTGGCCGGGCCCGCGCCAGATGGATGAAAGCGGAGTCGCCCATGTGCGTCGGGAATCCGAGTACACTCATATGGGCTTGCTCGGAGGAATCGCCTGGCGCCCCTGGATCGACGGGCGTTCGATTCCACGGTCGGATGCTGGAAGATTCACGGGCGCGCCCAGGCAGGAGGCGCTGATCAGCCGACCCCGGCCTCCTTAAGGCGTTTTCTTACGTAGTCGGCCCTCCAGGCGTCCCGTTCCTCGGGCTTCATTTCTTTCCCGGCCAGCTTCTGCAGATGGGCGGGTTGCGTGAAAAGGAAGAGTTCGTTGAGCAGGCTTGTCGGGATGTCCTTCAGTATCCCCATATGAACTCCCATGCGGACCATTGACAAAAGCATCAGGGCCTCTTCCGAGGAAAGGATGCGGGCGTTGCTCAGATTGCCGTAGGCCCGCCATACTCGGTCTTCGACGCGTTTGCCGTTGTTTTTCGCGAGTTCCTCGCGCGCCCTGCGCTCGTAATTAACTATGTTAGGCACCACGTCCTCCACCGACCTTACTATATCCGCCTCGCCTCTGCCCAGCGCGACCTGGTTGGATATCTGGTAGAAGTGCCCAGTGGCTTCGGTGCCCTCCCCGTACAGACCGCGCACGGCCAGGTTTATCTTGGAGACGGCGTTGAATATCTTTTTGATCTCGCCGGTCAGCACCAAGGCCGGCAGATGTAGCATGACGCTTACCCTCAGCCCGGTCCCGACGTTCGTAGGGCAGGCGGTAAGGTATCCGAGCCGTGGCGAGAAGGCGTATTCGAGATGGTCGTTTAGTATCGTGTCGGCGCGGTCAGCTATGCGCCACGCTTCCGTAAGCCCGATGCCCGATTGAAAAACCTGAAGCCGTATGTGGTCTTCTTCCAGGATCATTATGGATAGGATCTCATCCTCGGCTATGGCTACGCCGCGGTGTCCTTTGCCGATTTCCAGCTCGCGACTGATAAGATGCCTTTCTACCAGCAGTTTCCTGTCGAGCGGATCCGTTTCGTGAAGCGGTACGTAAAGGCAGGCGCCGGCGACCTTCGATTCAAGTATGGCCTTGCGGCATCGCGCCTCAACCTTCCTGCGCTGCCTGTCGTCAAGCCTGCTTATGAAATTGACGCCGCGCAGGTTCCTGGCGAGCCGGACGCGGCTCGAAAAGACGATGTCCGTTTCAGGGCCGCGCCCGCCCAACCATTCTCCCACTCGGCCGG
>CALKMO010000246.1 GCA_937991785.1 uncultured bacterium
GATCGGAAGCATGCACCAAGCCGCGGGCGACGAGGTATTTGCCGAGCGGGGTCGGGACTCCGCGCCCCGCGCCATACATCGCTATCTTCCCTTCCCTGAAGAACACGTGCCTTTCGGGGGATTTTTCGTCGGGCATGGCGATGAAAGAACCGGCCCTGGCGGAGACGGTAAGAGTACCAGTCTGCCTGTTATTGAACAGATTCTGGAAAACGTCGGCGAGGCTTATATTGGAAAGGTCGCCGCCAAAGGCCATGCGCCAACCCTCCGCGCCGGGCGCGCCGCGGACATCAAGCTCTCAATATCTAAAGCCATCCGGCTATCCTGGAGAAAGTATACTACATTTGATATGAGCCGGTGCAATCCTTTGCTCCAAGGCGCATAGGACAAGCGCGGGAGCGCGGGACTCAGGCCGCCTCCGCTAGCGCAGCCTAGTCGCTGCCAGGATCAGGACCGCGGGAGGGAGTCGAAGACACGGAACGGGTTTTCCACCTCGAGCCTTATCGGTCTCAGCCAGATATCGAATGCAATATCCTTCGACGCCGGGATGTACTGCGGCAGCGGCTTCGGCCCGCAGCTCGCGCTGCCTAGGCCGCAGAACAGGCGGTCGAGGACCAGAAAAACAGAATCCGACCGTTTCAGTTCGAAGGTATGGTTGGCGGTCGTCAGATCTTCGGTTGAATACCGCAAGGCGGCGACGCACAGGGGCGCATCGCCGGCAGCCATCAACCCTACGCCGCGCGCGTCGGTAAGAGCCGCCCAGCGGACGTCCGATCTTCCGCCGTTCTCCTGGGGGAATATGTACGGTACATACATCTCGTCAGCGGCCATCGAGTAGAGACCGATGGCGGCGCTTTCCTTCCTGTCCGGGTAGTTTTCGTGAGGTCCGCGGCCGTACCACATCAGGCGGTCGAAGAGGCTCGGCATCGCCAGCCGGATGCCGAGGCGAGGGAGCGGAGGCAGATCTTCGGCCAACTTGACATGCTGAGACACCGCAACCTCGCCGGATCCGTAAAAACTCCAGCGTGCTGAACCCTTCAAGGCGGGCTTCCTGCCCGGCGAAGCGATGGTGTATTCGGTTCGGAGTTCTAAGGTTTCGCCATTCGACTCGGCGAGTTCGCAGCTGGCGATCCGCGTCCGGACGCGGTCGAGCGACCATTTTTCCCATTCCGGTTTTATCCACTTGTCGTTGTCTATCGGGGCGCGCCAGATGTGCAGATGCGGGGCGAGGGATATCATTTCGAATCCTTCGAATTCCCACGAGGCGATAGTTCCGCGGACCATGTCGAAGGCGATTCCGAAGGAATCGCCGGCAAGCAGCAGCATCCGCCCTTCATGCCTGAAGGATAAACCTGGGCGCGCCGCCAGATGCCGCGCCCGCGTCTCCGGCCGAATCCCGACTTCTTCGGCCGCCGCGGTCGAGCGCGGCAGTTCGAATTGCGCCCATGCAGCCTCGTGCCCGGCCGGCGCCCACGGGAAGTCTTTATCCAATTTGAAGCTCATGCTGAGCAGCGGCGGGAAATTTTGGGAAACGCCTGCGGCGGGGATGGGCACGGTCGCCTCCGCGCTTCCCCTCGGCGGCACAGGCGGGAGTTCGATAGTTCCCATCCCGACGGTCCTACCTTCCACCTCCAGCCGCCACTCACACCTCAGGTGTGCCAGCGTCAAAAAATCGTACCTGTTGACGATCCTGAATTTCCCGGCGGCAGGATCTACAGGCTCAACCTTGACGGGCTCCAGCGCCTTCTTGTACTCGATCAATGCCGGGTGCGGGCGCCTGTCCGGGAAGACCATGCCGTCTATGCAAAAGTTCCCATCGTTGGGCCAGTCGCCGAAGTCGCCGCCGTACGCGAAGTATTCGACGCCTTCAGGGGTCTTACGCCTTATGCCGTGGTCGCACCATTCCCAAACGCAGCCCCCCATCAGGCGCGGATATGTCCAAATGGCGTCCCAGTATTCCATGAGGTTGCCGGGGCCGTTGCCCATTGCGTGGGCGTACTCGCACATGAAGAACGGCCGGCGATCGGATGCTTTTTTCCCTTCCTCGACAAGGTACTCCACCGTGGGATACATTACGCTTACGACATCCACGACTTTCGCATCGCCGGCCCGCTCGTAATGTATCGGGCGAGACTTGTCGCGGGACCGTATCCATTTAGCCATCGCGTCGTGGTTCGGCCCGTATCCCGACTCGTTTCCCAGCGACCACATCACGACGCACGGATGGTTCTTGTCGCGCTCGACCAGCCGCACGGCCCTGTCGAGAAACGCCTCCCGCCACCGCGGGTCTCTCGCCGGAATGTCCGGGGCCGTGTAGCCGAAGCCGTGGGTTTCCAGGTCGGCCTCGTCTATAACGTACAGGCCGTATTCGTCGCACAGGTCCAGCCACCGGGGATCGTCGGGGTAATGCGATGTTCTGACGGCGTTTATATTGTGCCGTTTCATCATAAGTATATCCTGCAGCATGGACCGGTACGTTACGGCGTAGCCGAGATCCGGATCCATCTCGTGCCTGTTTACGCCGCGTATTTTGACGGGGGCGCCGTTTACGAGAAATACGCCGTCTTTTATGCGGACGTCGCGGAAGCCGACTCGGAACATGGCGGCCTCGATCGTCCCGCCCGCGCCGTCCTCCAAACTCAGCAGCAGCGTGTACAGATACGGATCTTCGGCGGACCATAGGTGCGGGGATGCTGCGCGGAAGGATTTCTCCAGAAGCTTCTCGCGCCCGGCCCCGATCGCGCCGATCGAACCTATAGCCTCGTCGAGCACCGCGCGACCATCGGCGTCCAGCAATTTCGCGCGCAATGCGCCCGCTCTAGAGGCCGCCCCGCCGGCGTTCCTGACGACAGCCTCAACGCAAAGTTCCGCCCCGGCCCGCCCCGGTCTCATGGGCGTCTTCACGAAAACGTCCCATAGGTGCACGTTGGGGCGCGCCAGTAGGTAAACGTCGCGGAATATGCCGCTGAGACGCCAGAAATCCTGATCCTCGAGGTAGCTCCCGTCAGACCATTGGAAGACCTGTACGAACATCGAGTTCCCGCCGCGGCAGACGAAGTCGGTAATGTCGAATTCGGCTGGCATGTGGCTGCCCTTGCTGAAACCGACCATACGCCCGTTTATCCATAGGTAAAATGCGCTGGAGACGCCTTCAAATACGATGTGAACCCGCATCCCATCCCATCCTTCGGGCAGGTGGAACTCCCGATGATAGAGGCCGACAGGGTTATCCTGAGGAACCTTCGGAGGATCAAGCGGATAGGGATACCTGACGTTGGTGTACTGCGGACGGCCGTAGCCGAGCATTTGCCAGCACGACGGAACGGGTATCGAATCCCATCCGGAGACATCCGCTCCCTTCGGGAAATCCGCCGGAAGATCCGCAAGCGATTCAAGATATTTGAATGCCCATCTGCCGCTGAGCATCTTGAAAAAAGCGGATGCCGCCCTGTCGCCCATGAGCGCGGAAGCTTCATCTCGACATGGCAAAAACCACGCTCTGGCAGGCAACCTGTTCCTGTGCATAAGCCCTTGATTTTCCCACTCGTTTGCCGTTTCAGCCATCGCGATCTCCCCTTCCCGTTTTTTTTCGCAGGCACCCGCGGCGCCGCGGCTTTTAAAGCGGGCGTCGCCAAAGGCAGAAGGTTCCCAGTCTGTTTGGCGCATCTCCTATTACATCGTCTTGCGGTTTAGAGGACGGGTAGGTTCGAGGTTCCGATGCGTGCCACAGCCGAATCGTTCGCAACCCTGCGCCGGAAATAAATCGCCCGTACTCCAGGCGAGAGGGGGCCGATACCACTTCGCCTTGTCGAAAACCGCCACGCAATCGCCATGCCGATCGCGTCTTAGGCAATAGAGCCGGAAGCGCCCCGGCCTTATTTCCAGTCCGGCCTAGCCCCTTCCTCTCCTCCTCCTCATTTTCCCGTTTCTCCTGCTCCTTCCCCTTCAAAATCCTCTTCCGCACCCTCTCCATCTCTATCCTCCGGCGCACTGATCATTGCTTCCAAGGCGCCTGCGACGATAGCCTCCGCTACCGGCCGTTCGAGTCCTTCGCCGACAAGTTCCCCGATCGCGCGGTCCGGATCGCGGCCGTCAACGTACATTTTTCTCATCGCCTTCATCGTGACGATGCATACGACTTTCAGCATTTCCTCGAAGTCTTCATCCGGGGCCAGCCACCGCGTTTCAAGCATCGGGTCGCCGCCTCTCAGGACCGTCGAGGCGAACGCCCCGGCGCTCCTCCTCAGGAAGGACAGGCTCCTGGCCGCCCGCAGCTCCTCGGCGTTATCCTCCAGCCAGCTTTCGAGCGTTACCGACTCTCGCAGCAGCGCCTCCCGCGCGTCAGCCGCTGCGGGCGGGTCCATCTCCGGGAAATACGCTGCGTTCTCCCCGAGCGGCTCTACGGCATCGCCGAGTATCTCGACAGCCCTCCCGAAAGGAACGAAGGCGCGACGGCCGTCATCCGCCTTAACAGCCACGAGTTCGGCCCGTCCCCTCAGTAGCGCGCGCCCCCCGTCCCAGTCGAAGAATGACACGCTCGCGTCTTCCTCGGTCGGTTGAGGCTGAAGCCGCGGTGCTGTGGCATATCGCGAGACCCTCGCGGCCAGGACTTTCTCCAACCGCCGGACATCGTCCCGGACCGCGCACGGTTCTAAATCGGCCGCCGTAACCGTAAGATCGAAGATGCCATTAGGCAGCCAAAGCCCCTTCGCGCCGGTTTTATTGAGCGTCTCCGCGATAATTCGCGAGTCTGCGGCGAATTCCCGCTCGGCATCCTCCTCTGCCCTCTCGGGGGACAGCGCCTCCGCATCGTATTCCTTCCCGCCCCGCGCCCATCTTCCTCCACTCTTTACCGCAGCCAAGTGCATGATTTCGAATCCCATGCGCCAATCGCTGCCGCTTGCGAGAGATTCCAGCATGACGGCGGCATGCCCGCCACGGCGTCTCATCCCAAGCACCGCGCCGCGTATGGAACCCGGCCCCCAGATGCGGATGGATGCTTCATCTTCGTACTCATCCAGAACCGCCTCGTCGTACAATGGCTCCTCCAGCCCGTCCTGCCACTCCCCAAGCAAGCCGTTCCACTCCTCCGCCGATAACATTGCCCCCTTCAACGCGAATACCGCCGGCATCGTAAGCCTCCTTTGTTTGACGTCCTCCTCGGAGGCTGCGCGACCGGCAGCAACCTGGGACGGACACCGCGGCGGCGTGGGAACGCCCGCCGCCGTCACTGCTTCGCTAGTCCCTCGGCGTTTCCCCCGCTTCCGCGACCGACGGTTCGAGGTTCTGATTCGGCGGGTATTGTACGTGCCGCGCACGCATGGTCAAACTGAACGCGCGCCGGGCAGGATGATTTCAAGGTCCAGGCAATATAGGATGGACGATAGAGCGCGAACGCCCGTTTGGGGCAGGGCGAGTATAGGCCGCCGGCCGGCCGTGTTGTTGCCCGCGAAGCGGTCCACCACCCAGTCGCCGACGCTCTCGTCAAAGATAATCCCGGGCAGGTTGTCCAGATCGCGCGTTTCCTTCTTCCCCTCCTCTTCGCCGCCTCGGCCGGAGGCGTTTCGGCCCCGACAGACCCTCCCACCGCCGGCGGCGATCGGAACGGATCGGCGCGGTCCTCAATACGGTCCCCGGGAGCGACTAGAATCGCTCCCAACGTCAAGGCGCCGGCCGCCGCGCATGCGGCCAAGGCCCCTATCGCAATCTGCATCATCGCGCTCCATCAAAACCATGCCGGGCCGGCAAGACCCCAGGAGCCCCCGAGCGCGGACCCAGCGGCCCCGCCCGCGCCCCCGCCCGACTCCCCGGTCC
>CALKMO010000247.1 GCA_937991785.1 uncultured bacterium
ATCCGCGCAAGAAAAAAAGTGGGGTAAAAATCGAGAAAAACGGCGTTCCTGCGTGAGGCGCTCACTATGAAGCTTTGGGGTAAAGCCTCCCCGAGTCCGCGGAAATCTCCCTATCGTCCGCAGACAGCGCAACCGGCTCGCGAGCGGACGGGAGAGCTCGGCTCTGGTCGGGCTCCAGGATATAATGCCGACTTTCGCGGCGATGGCCGGCGCGGAGATCGGGGCGCAGGTCCAGGGATTGGATCTGTCGAAACATCTCGCGGACCCGTCGCGTCCGGCGGCCCGCCGCTGGTTTTACGCCACGTCCATGGAAACGCCATGGCAGACAGCCATGGCGACCGACGGCAAATGGAAATACATCTACTCGGAGCCGAACGGGACGGAGGAACTCTACGACCAAGAGAACGATCCCAGCGAATTGCATAACTTGGCCGGCGAACCGGAGAATATGGATGTGCTCAGATCCGTGAGGATGAGGCTGCGGACCCTTGCGGGGGAACTAGGGGATACGCGCATCCTGGCCGCCAACGGGTTTGCAAAGACGCCGGTAGACAGGGCTTCCTTCAGGGTACTGCCTGTCAAGGGTATGGGATGGAGATGGTTTTGACTGGGTCGGCCGATCCGGTTTCGGGCGAGGTATTCCTTTGAATTAACGTCGAGAAAATGTTAAAGTTGGAAATGAGGATCGTGTGCGGGAGGGCCCTCACCGCCGGATCCGCAAAGGCGTCGGAGATGGGGCGTATGAACAAGGTCGTAGCAGCGATCGCCTTAGCGGCTGCTGCCGCCATGGCGGCTTTTCTCATCGCTCGCATATGCGGCGGGACCTGCCCTTTGCGCGGACTGACCGGAGGGAACGGTGCGGGAGATGGGGCGGCTGGCGCGAGCGGAGACGCGACCGGACCTGTTGTTCAAGTCAGAAAGTTCGTTACGGTCGCGTGGGAAGCCGAGGAAGCCGACGAAATAGAACCGCCGATGCGGAAGGTCGAGGCTAAACTCGGGAACCTCATTGGCGGATCCGGATACCTCGAAATCCCCGACAAGTCCAATCCCTACGAAGTGGATGGGAAGGTCGAGACCATCGGCGATTGCGCTCCGCCATGCGGAGTCGGAGAGAAGGGCGGCGGGAAACGATCCGATCCCCGATCCTATGATCAACCTAAGTTCCCCGGCCGGGCGGTATATAACGTAGAGGTCCCGGAGGATGGGGAATATTTCTTCTGGATAAGGACATGGTGGCTGGACTCCTGCGGGGATTCGGTATTTTATAAGGTGGACGACGGCCCTTATAGGGTGCTCGCTGGCGATCCGACGACGAGGGCGTCGGCGGGAAGGGACGTGTGGCGCTGGCGGACGGAACTTTCGGCCGGGAAGCCCAGGACGTTCAAACTGGCGAAGGGACTCCATCGCATTGAAATAAGGAATCGCGAGGACGGGCCGCGGTTCGACCAGTTGATGTTGACGACGGATCCGTCGCATCCGGGGGATGAGGTCGTAAGGACGGCGAGGGTTAAGTGAAAAGCGAAAAGATGCCCGCCGACGGCGGGAAAAAGGCGTGGCTGGTGGGATTGGGGCTGGACAATGATGACGGCCACGTAAGAGTGACCAGGGGCGAGAACTTCGGTCTGTTCGGCGGATCGAAAGAGACCCACGAACGGATGCAGGAGAAGGCGATCAAGTTCAACGAGGAGCTGAAGGCGCGCGGCAAGCGCATGGAAGACATTAGCCGTGAGGAGTTTTACGAGATAGCCGATAAAGTCAAGATGGGCGTTCCCATTTCTCCGCCGTCGAGGAAAGAGGGAAGGGACGGTCGTCCATGAGCAAGGCCGCCTTCCCAGGCAGGTCGCCTCCCGCGGCGATCTTTCCTTTTCGGCGCCGCGCGGCCTCCGACGCTCCGGACTTCTATCGAAACTTCTCCCGAACGGCCCTTCGGATCGGCCGCACGATCCTCCTGATCGGAGGCCGAGCGAGCCTCGCAGCGGCGTTTCTCCTGTACCTTTCCGGTTGCGACCCGACGGCGCCGCAATACGGCGCCGCATTCCCCTTGGAACACGGCGATTCGTGCATCCTGGTGTTGCAGACGGCGAGCCCGTTCGATCAGGGCGCGGGATTCCGCATATACCGATCCTCCGGCGATGGGTTGAGGCGGTGGGCACCCGTGGGGCCGGATCGGTCGGGCGTCGCGTGCGGGGCGGCGGTTTTCGGCGACGAGCTTCTGGTATTTCACGAGAAGAGCGTGTCCGTAATAGAGCTGGTTGGCGACCCGCCGCCGTGGAGATCGCTGACGCACCCGATCGAAGGAATGCTTGAGTGTGGGGAGACGCTGAGGGGGGAATACTGGGCTTTCGGCAAGGATGTCAAGACTGGCCGCCTTGGCGCGGTGAAATACGGCAGTGGAAATTTTCAGCCGGATGTGGTGTGGGGACCGGCGATCCCGCACGAATCGTTCTTGCTGCTGGCATTTCGGCACGGGGAAGGAATAGCGGTGGCGTGGCGCGGAGTTTCCAAGGGGGGGAGCCTTCCCGATATGCCCCTCGAGTACTGCGTTTTCGACGGCGTTTCCTTTTCGGACGTCAGGTCAGCGGACCTGCCCTCCAGCGGTTTCGTGGCGATGTGGTCCAAGGGAGAGACTTTGGCCGGGGCGCTCCAGGAAGGGAGCGGCAGGTTCGGTATTGGGGGCCGTTTTTTCCTGTTCGAGTTTCCGCCGGGAGGCGCACTGGTGCACCGCAGGATAGAAACCGCTTCCGGGAAGTCCCTGCTCTTCGGGTTTCTGCACGTCGGGCACGTTGAGATCGGCGGCTCGCACTACATCTTTCGCTCCGACGCGCAGAAGGTGGAGGCTTGGAGAGCGGAAGGCGACGGCATGGTGCCCATCGGCAATCTTGACGGCATCCCGGTCTACGAACATGAAAGCTGGGTGTGGGGGCTGTTGGCGAGCCTGGTGCTTGCGGTGTCGCTTATCGTCACGTGGAGTTACGCGCGCCGGAAGGGAAGGAAGATCGGACTGCGCGACGATATCGAGGTGTTCGCTCGGATTCACGAACGCGCAGCGGCATATGCGATAGATGCGGCGCTGATGTGGGGTATCGCGGAAGGTATTTTAATTCTTCTCCCTGACATGGGGCGCGGGGCGACAGGTTGGATGACGTTCGTCCAGACGGATTTCGCCACCGTTTGGTTCGGGACGGTCATCGCATATACGACGGCATTCGAGTGGGCGGTCATGGCCACGCCCGGCAAGCTCATTATGGGCTTGCGCGTCGTACGCGAGGACGGCTCGCCACCGACTTTCGGGCAGGTCTTTCTGAGGAACGCGGTGGGATTTTTCGAAAGGAACCTGTTGCTGGCTCCGCTGTGCGCGCTCCCAGTGATGCTTCTCTCGCACAAGGTTCAGCGCGTCGGCGACATCCTCGCCCGTACGGTCGTCCTTACCAAGGAGGCCGCCAAGGTCGCCGCCCTTGTCGGGAGACTGCCTTCGCGTGGCGGAAAGGGCGTCGGCGGGAACGGCGCCGACGGAGAGAAACGGGACGGGGAGTGATGAAGAGCTTAAGGCTCGACGAAAGCAGGCGTCTCGTGCTGGCTTCATCTTCGGAACGCCGTATAAGGATGTTCCGGAACGTGGGGCTTGCTTTCGAGGCGGTCCCGCCCGAAGTGCCAGAACC
>CALKMO010000248.1 GCA_937991785.1 uncultured bacterium
CGAGGACATGCTTGCCGTATACCGTCCTTGGCCGACGTCGCTCATCGTTCCCTACTGGATGTCGGACGCCGCATCGAAGGTTTGAATCCCTCCCCTGAAGCCGATCGGCACTGGACATCGCCGCCCGCGCCCGTACCTTAAAGACGCCACCCCCATATTCCGGCAAAATGACGGGGGGCGAATACGAGGAATAACGTAAGGGAGGGAAATGCTGCCGTGCGGGTTTTCACTCGCGGCGACATGGACGGGCTGACATCGCTGGTCCTCCTGACCATAGCCGAGAAAGTCACCGAGATAGCCTTCGCTCACCCGAAGGATATGCAGGACGGCCTTATACCTGTCACCGAAAACGACATAATCACCAACCTGCCATACGTGAAGGGTTGCGGCATGTGGTTCGACCACCATGTATCGGAGGACAGGAAGCTGGAAGAAATCGGGCCGTTCAAAGGGCGGTTCGCCGTGGCGCCCAGCTGCGCCAGGGTCATCTACGACTATTACAGGCTGCCGGAGTTCGACAAGCATATGGAAATGCTCGAAGCCACCGACCGCCTCGACAGCGCGCAGCTCTCCATGCAGGACGTCGTTTCGCCCCAGGGCTGGATACTTCTGGGCCTGACGCTAGACCCGCGCACCGGCCTCGGTCCCGATTTCCGCAAGTACTTCAGATGGCTGGTCGAGTACGTAAAGGAGGTCCCGTTGTACAAGGTGATGCAGCATCCGGAGGTCTACAAACGCTGTCACAGGGTGCTTGTGGAACAGGATTTATTCAAAGGGGTGCTGGCGAAACATTCGAGGCTGGACGGAGAGGTCATAATCACGGACTTGCGTGGCGTTAAGGATATTCCGGCAGGAAACAGGTTTTTGGTTTATGCCATGCATCCGGAAGGTATGGCCGAGGTCCGGATATTCGACGGGAAGCTCGGCAATACTGTCATAGCGGTCGGGCGCAGCATCTTTAAGCGGACCTGCAAGGTCAACTGCGGCGGAATGCTGGCCGGTTTCGGCGGAGGCGGACATGCCGGGGCTGGAACTTGCCAGGTGCCGAACGACAAGGCGGAGGAAACCATCGCTGCTATCGTCGCTGCGTTGAAGGAAAACCGCGGCGAGGCGGAGGCTGGAAAATAGCGCCGCGCTGGCGGCTTCAGGCGCACGGGAACAGGATGCCGGCTGCCCCGGCGATCACGGCACCCGAAGATGCTGCCGCCAAACGCGACACGCTCCACACGAAAGCCGGCGCCCTAGGTCCGGCGAGAGCCAGCGCCAGGCCGCCCGCTCCGCCCCCTATGAATCCCGAAACCATCATTACTGCCGATAGGATCGCCGACTCCATGAAGCCGGCGGCAGGCGCGTTCCTCTCGTGGCCTGAAACCGCGACCGTCCAGAAGCCGAAGCCCCACGCCGCGCCGCAAAAGAGCAGGACCGCCGCGAGTGCGGCCGCGGCGCAGAGCGGCCGGAATATCGCCGCTGTACCCATATTCCTTCCGCTCCTCCCGTATGCCGCCCCGGTCTCGAACGCCGCGAAAGCTGTAGCGGCGCACAGCGCGCCCGCATAAGCGATGAGCGCCGCGGGGTGTCCTTTCGATGCCGGATACAGCACGGCACAAACGGCGGGCGCAGCCAGGAACGACAGCGCATCAACGAGTGTGACTGACGACACTCCGCCGGCCGGCTGCGCCGCGGACTCTTCTCCGGCCGTACCGGTTGCTTCCGGCGCACCGGCCGCCGCCGGAGGCGCTTCCGAAGCCCCTATCTTTCCCGGCGGTTCGGATGCTGCCGGCGCATCCGGCGCGGCTGGCGCTACGGCCGCCGTCTGCAGATCCTGCACCGCACGTGAATTCGATGCCGCCGACGATGCCGGAGCCGCCGGAGGATTCGGCGGAGCCTTGGGCTCGGGCCCCGCCGGCATCGGAGCGATCGCATTCGCGGCTGCGGTTCGGGCGCCGGAGGTCGGAGGAGGCGCGGATGACGCCCGACCGGGCACGGGAACGTCCTCCCGGCCGAAAGCGCCGGCACCCCTAGCGGAAGTAACGGCTGCCAGATGGAATGCCCTCGACATCGCAACCGCAGCCATCGAAAACCCTGCCGATGCGGCCAACAGCGCGTATCCGGACTTGAGCGTGAAAAAATACGCGACGGAACCGATCATCCAAGCCGCGACGGCGGCAGGTAGGCTTGCGAACCCGGCGGCGAATACGGCAGCGCATATCGCGGCGCTAACACCAAGACCGTGCAGGAACCATTCGGGTTGAAAAGCCCGGTGCTCCGGCATCCCGCTGGTGCCCGCGTTCAGGAACGTCGCCGCCAGCCAAACGGCCAGCGCCGTGCCGACGGGAATCCTGAAATTGTCGTCGAGCGGGAACGCCGCGCTTTCCAGCATGGCCCCGGATATCCCGGCGATGACCGCCAGCGTCCATACGTACTGGTACTCCGGTTGCCCGCCCTTCGTCAAGAATGTCGGCGCAGGACACCACCACAGCAGCAGCGCGCAGGCTGGGATCGCCGCCAGCGCGAACGCGGCCATACCCATCCAACTCTTGTCCCTGTTCCATTGCAGCCGCGAGCTGGGCAGCAGGGAGCCGATCGCGCCGGCGGCCGCATCCCCGGCCGCCAACGCCGCCCACCCGGCGCCGACGGCATAGGCGGGGAACAGCAGGAACGCCGCCGCCAGCCCGAGGAAATACATGCATATCCCGTTGGTCGCTCCCTCACCGGGCTTAAGCAGCTTGGATCCTGCGGCCGTCCGAGGAACGACCATCGCGCCGGCAAGGGCGCATGCCAGGCACGCCGCCTCCGCCCAAGGCCAACCCGGCTTCACGCCGAACCTGCCGGACGCCAGCCAGGTAAGCGGAAACGCCAGAGCCAGCAGGGCGAAGTGCCCGACGTACCTCGCCGCGCGAAAACCGGAAGCAAAGGATCGTTCCGCGGTCATGTCGCAACACTCTCCAACCTACATCCTACCGGCGCGGCGAACCTGGCGACTTGAGCGCACCCGGGGCGCGCGGAGACGTCCGCATCGCGCTTCGACGCTCCCCCTCAGCCCGCCGACCGCCTCAGTCGTTTATCATGCAGTTCCGGCAAATGGGCAGGTTCGAAAGGTCGCCGCGGAGAAATTCCGCCCGGAGCTTTCTCGCGACAGGGCCGTTCCATATCTCGTCCACCGACTGCCTGACCAGGTCCCCGATTACTACCTCGCGCCTATAATCCACGCAACAAAGCACCGCCTTGCCTTCCCATGTCGCGACGAAAGTATGGAAAGGCCGGCGGCAATTGACGTTCGGCGCCAGTTTGCCTTCGCCCCCGTGCCGCCAGTTATCCCTGCCGAGCTGTCCGCCGCGCGTATCCATTGCGATAACGTGAAACTCGAACCCTTCCCCCTCCCACCTCCGCTTCATCTCCGGCAGTTCTGGCGCCACATGCTCGGTCTTAACGGCCGTTACCCGAACCCGCAGCCGCTTTCGGACATCCGGGTGCCCGCGGAGGTAGCGGCAGAAGTTGTCCAGGTTGGCGAAGGTCTGTTCGTAGGAAAGCCCCATCGCCTTCTCGTATGTTTCCTTCGTGTTCCCGTTTACCGAGAGGAAGATTTCAGTGAGCAGGCCTGAGGCGATCAGCGTCTCTACGGCTTTTTCGTCCAAAAGCGACGCGTTAGTGCTGATGTTCCTGGCGGCGCCTGGACAGACTTCGCGCACCATAGCCAGCCGGCCGGCAAGCCCCTTGTCAAGCAGCGGCTCGTTGTCGAAGCACAAGATGAATCGCTCCACCGGCCGGCCCGCGCAACCGCGGACGATCTTCTCGAACAGCGCATCGTTCATCCGCCCGTGAGGTAGTTCCTTCCTGATGCGGGCGTACTGGCAGAACAGGCATCCGGCGTTGCACCCGGATTGCGTCTCGATGACGACCGTCTTCGGGAACAGCGGTACGGGTTTCCGGAACAGCCGGTTGCGGAGCCTGATCAACAGGGGCTCTGAAGAGTCGCCGCAGTAGTATTTTCTGCTCATGCTTCGACCGCCTCCCGGTTCGATCCCTAACCGTACGCAGCATCCGATCGCCGGCATCTGCCGGCGCCGAACCGTCACCGGGAAGAGCCTCATCTGGCGGAGGCGAAGGTGCGGGCCAGTCCCAGCGCCTTGAGCATCCCCTTGACCTTGTTCACAGTCTCTTCGTATTCGCGATCGGGGTCTGAGTCGGCCACGATTCCCGCTCCCGCCTGTATATGGACCTCGCCCCCCAAGAGAACGGCCGTGCGTATAGTGATAGCCGTATTCATATTTCCGGCGAAATCCATAATTCCTACCGCCCCGGCGTAGGGACCGCGCATATCGGGCTCCAGCTCGTCTATGATTTCCATCGCCCTTATTTTAGGCGCGCCGGTAACCGTTCCTGCCGGCATGCAGGCGCGAAGCGCGTCGAACGGTCCCAGCCCGGCCTTAAGGCGGCCCGTCACCGTGGATACGATATGCATGACGTGCGAGTAGTGCTCAAGGACCATCCGCTCTTCGATCCGCACCGAACCCATCTCCGATACGCGGCCGACGTCGTTGCGCCCAAGGTCCAGCAGCATGGCATGCTCGGCGAGCTCTTTCGGGTCGGACAGCAGCTCGCGCCCCAGCCTCTCGTCCTCCTCAGGCGATGCGCCCCTCGGCCGCGTGCCGGCTATCGGACGAACCAGCACGCGATCCCCTTCGACCCGCACCATCACCTCGGGCGACGAACCGACCAGGTGGAGATCTCCCATGTGAAGGCAGAACATGTAAGGCGAAGGATTGATCGCTCTCAGCGCGCGGTATATCTCGAACGGCGGAGCCGAACAGGCGAGAGAAAACCGTTGAGACAGTACCGCCTGGATTATGTCCCCCGCCGCAATGTACTCCTTCGCACGCCTGATCTTCCCTATGAACTCTTCCCGGCTCTGGTTCGACACCGCCCCGCCAGGAGCGTCAGGCGGAGACGCCAGGAAGTCGTCCATCCCGACATACGCCGGCTCAGCCAGCCGCGAGGCTAGCGACTCCAGCTCGCCGACCGCCCGCTCGTAGGCGCGCGCCGGGCCGCCGTCGGAGGGGTCGGCGTAATGGACGAGGTGAACGAGGTTCTTTACGTGGTCGAAGATGACCTGCGTTCGGAAGATCATCAGCTGCATGTCGGGGATGTCGAGGCGCCTGGGCGGCGGATCGGGCAACCGTTCGATGGCACGGATCGTATCGTATCCGAAGTATCCGACAGCGCCTCCCGAAAACGGCGGCAGTCCTTCGATCGGCGCGGCCTTGAACCTGCCGAAATACTCGGCAAACGCTTCGATCGGATCGCCATCTCCGGAGGCTGCGAGGCGGTAGGCATCCGGCGTCTTCGGCTGCGCGGATCCATCGAGCCGTTCGGATGGGCGGATTCCGTCCACCGGGATATCGCGGGCCGGCCCGGCGGAGGGCATGACTTCGGGCCGCGCGTCCAGAATCTCGTACCTGAGCGTCGGGAAGACTGTCCCGCGGAAGACGGCGTCCGGCGAAGCCCCTACGAAACTATAGCGCCCGATCCGCTCGCCGCGTTCGACCGATTCGAGCAGGAACCCGTACTCGCCGCGCCGAATGCGCCGAAAGGCGGCCACTGGAGTCAAGCCGTCGCCTACGAAGGTCCTGCGCACCGGGATTAGCAAGCCGGGCAGGGCAAGCCGTTTGAATTCCTTGGAGCCTGGCACATACACGGCGGGTTCATTCTTTCTTGCCGGCGGCCGGCTTAGTGGCCTCGCCCTTGGCTGATGCGGCGGGCTTTGCGGCGTCCTTCTTGGCGCCTTCTGCCGCGGCGGGAGCCGCAGCCCCTGCTGCGGGAGCTGCCGTCCCAGCGGCGGCTGCGGCGGCTTCTTTCTCTTTCGCCGCCGCGCTCTTCTTCTTTCCAACAACCTTGATATTCTTCACCTTCGGCAGGCCGAGCACCGGGTTTTTCCCTTCGACCCACCGACCGGCATCTTCGAGCTTCTTGATTCTTTCCTCGCGGCTAAGCACGTTCCTATGCCTCGCCAGCGCCCCCGCCGTCCTCAGACTCCTGTGAATGGACATCTTTCCTGCTCTCCCGCCCAGTATGCGGCTCCAGATCCCGAGTCACGTTCGCGCGGCCGTTCGCGCGCACCCGTCCTGTATCGTCACGGCTTCCGGCGCCCGGCCCTTCGCAGCCGAACCGATAACCGGGGAATCCGCGTCGGCCGCCCGCCGGAAACGCCCCCGATACTCTTTACCGACACTCGGGGAACCCTGCCCCAACCCCAACACGGATACCGCCATCTGCAAGGAATTCAAGCGCTGAATGCCGAATCGGCCCCAGGCCTGCCTTCGGATGGAACGCAGGCATGGGTAAGCATAGCCTTATCATGCAATACATATGGTGCATGGCAATAACTGCATAAAGTTTTTAGCATCGGACACCGATGCTCTTTTCGGGAAGGGTTTGCCAGGGAGGCTTTTCCAGAGGAAGAGGGCACGGACTAAGCAAAGGGTAGCGGAATAGGGGCGGTTTGGCCGCGATGCCGGTCTGTCGGACGTTACCGCCCGACCTTTTCCGCTTGTCCATGGCATCCGAGCAGCTACGGCCATGCCATCCAATACAGATATCCCTACACTTGCGCTTTCCGGGAGGGAAGGAATATATTGCACAATGAGAAAGCAACACTCGTGTCGGCATCTGGGGTGTTGAGGAAGCGTGGCGGAGATAAGCGGGGCGACGGGCATCATGGGAATTCCGATACCCGAAAGAGACGTGAAGTTCGCGCGGATGGCCGCACAGCTCGGCCTTGTAACGTCCGACCGAGTCAGAGAAGCGCTGGAACTTTATCGCCGGTATCAGGCCGCCGGCGGAGAGGTTCCCTCGATCCCGCGGATAATGGTGGCGAAAGGATACATACCAAGGGACACGGCCGTCGAGCTGTTGCGACAGATAGCTCAAGGGTCCGGAACGATGGCCTCCGTTCCGGCCGCTTCGATCGGAACCGCGGGAGAAGCCGTCCTCAAGGCTCGACCGGCATCGGCTCATCCTGCCCAACCGACGATCTCACCTCCTGCTCCGGCGCCGGTTCTTGGCGGCGGCCTCATTCCGCTTGCCGGAACGCCAGGCACGGACGTTCCTGCCGTTGGTCCCGCCCAATCCCTCCCGTCGAACCGGCTTGCCGACCGGGCCGACGCCCCGTCCCAATGGCCGGCCGGCGTTCAGAAAGGCCGCCTGCTCGCCAAGGCCGTGCCGGCGGCTCCCGCCGCGCCGGAGGCCACGGAGCAGGGAGGCGCGAGCGCCGGGATATCCGATGATGACAAGCTCGCCGGCTATGGCGCTACTGTACTGCGGTACGATATAAAGGGCTACAAAATACTGGAGGTCGTCGGCGAAGGATCCATGGGCATCGTATATCGAGCCCATCAGATCTCGATGGACCGTATCGTCGCACTGAAGGTCCTCCCGCCTTCGAAGACCAAAGACCATAAGTTCGTGCAGCAGTTCCTGACCGAAGCCCGGAACATCGGCAAGCTTAACCATCCGAACCTCGTCAGGGTGCACGAAGTCGGCAGGAGCGGCGATGTATTCTATTACTCGATGGAATATATTGACGGGCTTACGCTTGGAGAGGTCATGGACGAATGCGAGGGGGGCAGGCTGGAGCCCAGACGGGCCGTCAATATAATGATGCAGATTGCGGCCGCCCTGGACCACGGTCATAAGATGGGTATGGTCCATCGCGAGATCAGGCCCGAATCCATCATGATACTGGAAGGTGACGTAGCCAAGCTGTCGGAGCTGGGTTTGACGAAGGATGAATCGGCCCGATTTCTGGAGGGAGAGAATCCCCAGTACGTGGCGCCGGAGCAGCTCAAGGGAGCGGAGGCCGATACGCGAACGGACATCTACAGCCTCGGATGCGTTTTCTTCCACGCGCTGACCGGCGAGCCTCCTTTCGGGATCGGAGGTCCAAAGGAGATTCTGGGACGCCGCCTGTTGGCGGAGGTGCCGGATCCGAAGGCGGTGAATGAAAACCTGCCGGACGATCTCGTAGCGGTGATCCGCAGGATGATGGCCAAGGACCCGGGCGACAGGTACCAGTCCCCGGCGGAACTTCTCGAGGATCTGAAACGGTTGACTCTCGCCCCGCCGGCCGCGCAGCGCCCCACGACCAAAGGCCTGGGCCGCGTCGCGCGGCGCTACAGAGGGGGATTACGCCGCAGGCGAAGGTGACTTCCGCTGCGCCGCGATGAAACCCTAACCGCATAAGACCGCAACTTGTCGTCCGCCGCCTGAGCTGGAGCGGCGACTCGACATATATTGCCTCATAATTTGCGCACAGCCCATCGCGCAAGGAATCCAACCAAGGAAAGCCGGCGCCGGATGTCATTTGCCTATATCACTTGATCCGTGCCGGCTCAAAAACGACCTCGATCGGTTCGCTCGCTATGGCGCCGGTCCATGCCTTGAGGCCGACCTGCCGCCCGTCCTGCCGGCTGAAGTAGACGGCCGAGAGGAGATATTTCCCTTTCTGTTCCTTTAGCGCCGGGTACTGCGCGGACGAGAAATACATGTCGCGGACCAGCCTGCCCTTGGGCGGGATCTCCTGGAAATCCAGTTCCGTAACGTGCTGGGATAGATCCAGATCGAGGCCCTTCAGTATCCCGCCGTCGTCGGGAACCAGCAGCATCCCCTCCTCCCCCTCCGGCGCGTCTTTCCGTCGCAGCCGCAGCCTGAAACCCGTGTCGGCCGATTCGTAGATTTGGAGGCTCTCGGGCATGGTGTTTCTCAGCGTGAACGTAGCGCGGAACGAGTTGTCCCCGATCGCTGCGGGCAGGAAGCCGCCCACCTCGATGGCCAAACCCTTGCGTTCCTTCGGCAGGTCTTCGCGCAGCAGGGTCGGGCCGCCGCCCCGGGAAGAGGCTTCCGTCGCCCGCTTCCTGTCCCACTCGCGGAAATAATCCGATTCGCCGAGCGTCCCGGGCCGCTCGACCGCGTGGCGCACGATGTCCGCCAGCGAGTCGTCGTAGAAATTCTGCGGATGGGCGATAAGGTAGGCGTTCCCGTGGCTGT
>CALKMO010000249.1 GCA_937991785.1 uncultured bacterium
TCCTTCTTCCGGCTGACTTCTTCCTTCCGGCCGTTGCGTTTGCGGCGGTCCTTTTAGTCATATGCCGCGGCAGATATCCACTAACGCCCACAAAAACCGGGTGGAAAATCGAGAAAAACGGCGTTCCTGCGTGAGGCGCTCGCTTGAAGCGTTGGTATAAAGCCTCCCGAGTCCGTGGAAATCTTCCTATCGTCCGCAGACAGCGCAACCGGCTCGATAGATCGGGCCCCCGTTGCAAAATAGCTTCTGCCAATTAATGGTTTCGTTCCGAAGGCGCGCGGGAGGCCGCTGCCGCCGATCGCCATGGGTACGGTTCGAACCGGCGTCGCTGGATCCGATTGTGGATTACTTAAGGCTTCTTTGCCACAACGAGCAGTCCGTGGCCCCAGCGGCGTTCGAGGGTACGGTCGAAGAACCGGATGAGCGCGAACAGGAATCGGGCGATGTGTGGAAAGTTTTTCGTGATCCCGAAAAGTGTTATGGCGCCTTGATCGGAGGCGGCCGCGCCTTCACGGCAAGGGCGCGTCCGGATGCCGAAAGTTCTGGCGGCGGCGACCATCATCGCGTCGGCGATCTCAGAGATCGGGCCGGCGAAAAAACGTGTCGCCTCCAAGCGGAGGCCGGCCGATTCCATCAGGGCCGCCAGTTCCCCCGGCGCGTAGCCTTCGCGCACGTGTCCCAAGGCGGCATCGTCCGTCCCCAAAGCACGCCGCAGGCGATACAGAAACCGCCCCGCGACGGGAACGGTGATGACCAGGCATCCGCCCGGCGCTAGCAGGCGCGCGCAGCGCCGGAGCAGGCCGGCATCATCCTCGACATGCTCCAGGCGGTCGGACAGAAGCACGCCGTCGAAGGATTCGGCCGGTATATCTTCCATCCTTTCCTCCGGGAGCACTTCCTTCCCGAGCAGCGCGGAGGCCGAGGCGCGGGCGGCGGGGTCCGCCTCGACGTAAGTCCACCTGCGCCCATCCCTTAGCGCTAGGGCGATGACGCCGGCGCCGACGGCGGCGTCGAGCCAGCGGCCGAGCGGCGGAAGCGACCCTCGGATCGCATCGAACCGCGCGGCCTTTTTCGGCGACATCGGCGGAATCCTGCGTCCAAGCCGACCGCCGGAGAAAAACCAACCGGCCAACCGACCCGCGAGGCGCGCGCTTCCGTTCTCGAAAGGTACCGGGCATGTCCGGCACGGTTCCATATCGTAGGCCCGACCCGATGCATGCGCCGCTCGCAGCTCACGCATCCTCCGGCCGTTCCATATGTCCGCCAGCGACTCATCGGCCGCGTTGCCGACGGCCAGTTTGCCGGAGTAATCCTGCGGGCAGACCGTAACGGTGCCGTCGGCGAACACTACCAGCGTCGTCCACGGATGATGGCAACGGCGGCGCGGCCGTGCCGAAGCGCCCGGTACCGAGGTGGCAGGACCGCGCGAGTCGAGAGCGCATGAGCCCAGCCTTCCGGAAGCAGCCCCGCCGGAAGCGTATCCGCTTGGAGCGGATCCGCTGGAATCCGATCCGGCAGGATCCTTCCCGGCCGATGCGGCCGCGCACATGCCACCCTGCGCCGGCGCCAAGGTCGCTGCGCTTATGCTGCCGTCCCAGGAGTGCGGCGGACGGAGCACTACGGCATCAGGACGGAAGGGTTCGAAGACCGCGCGAATCAGCGCCGCGGTTCCCCTGGGATCCCCCGGCAAGTCCGGGAACGCGATGGTTTCAACGGCCAATCGAGGCCGACGTCCCCGACGTTCGGCCAGCATCGCCTTGAAGTTCGCGACGACCTTTTCATAGTCGCATCCGGGTCTGAGTTTGCTGTAGCGCACCTTTTGGGGACCGTCGAAGGATAAAGATATGATGCTCGCGCCGCTCTCCAGCAGCCGCGCGCGGGTTTCCGGGTCGAGCCTCATCCCGTTGATGTTAATACGAACGCTGTGGCCGGCCGCGGCGAGCGCGCCGGCCATGGCGGGGGCGTCGGGATGCGTCAACGGCTCGCCCCTGTGATGCAGGTTTACCTCGCAGCCCTTCGGGAGGCCGGAGGCGGCCCGCAGGAACGTTTCGGCCGACATCGGCCCCGCCGCCGGCACCAGTCCCAGGCCGACGGGGCAGAAGCCGCAGCCGCCGCCGCACTCCGTCGAGGGCTCCATCCATACGCGCAGCGGACCGGCGCCGACCCTCGCCCGGCCGAGGAAGCAAGCCAGTCCGCATAAGACCGCCCGAATCGCTTTTCTCACGGTTTTTCTTCCGTGGTCCGGCCGCCCGCCGGCTCCGGCCGCCTGACCGGCCTCCCGCCGTTCGCCGAATCCGCTGCGCTACCGCTATCGCCGTGTACTCTCGCATGTTCCGGATGCGACGGTTCAGCGGACTTACCTCCAGGTCTACGCCGGCTGCTATGGGCGGCGGATCCATAGCCGGACGCTCCCGGGCGGCGGGCGCGCTGGGTTTTCATCGGCGGCGCCGAAGGCAGCCGGCGCCCATCCTCGCCAGGCGCCCGGCCTCCGACAGCGACCGCACCGACAGCGCCGCCTTCCACGCCCGCCGCCAGAAACTCGCCCCGGTCGCCTTAGACCATTTCGCCAGCAAAGCCCCCACATCCTCCCATGACAAGTTTCCGATATAGATAGGGACCAGTCCGTGCCCGGCGGCAAGGCCCAGGTGCCGCGCGGCGTGCTCGTCCCACCACGAAAAATCCGCCGGCAAAATCCCCTCCTCGCGCGCCAAGCTTTCGATGCCCGTCCCTGGATATATGCGCATGAGCGACAGGCATCGCTCGCAAGAAACAGGCAGCCTTTCGGCCAGCGCCAGCGTCAGCTCGGCCTCTTCCACTGTCTCGCCCGGATGGCCGAGTATGAAAAACGCGACGGCGCGGATGCCGAGCTTGTCGCAGATTCGGACGGTCTCCTCCGCTTCGGCCGCCGATATGCCCTTGCCGACGCGATCCAGGACGCCGTCGTCGCCCGACTCGATACCGATCCCAACAGAGAAACAGCCGGCCCTCCGCATCAGCCGCAGCAGATTCTCGCCGCAGGATCCTGCGCGGATCTCGCAGAACCACGGGATATTGGCGCCGCGCGACAGCATCAGCTCGCATATGCCGGCCGCCCGATCGGGATCGAAAGTGAACGTGTCGTCGAAAAACCATACCGCCTCGGCGCCGAAGCGGCCGCGAAGCTCCTCGACCTCGGCCAGGACCCGCTCCGGAGATGCCGCCCGCACGCGGCGGCCGAACATCGAGGGCGTTACACAGAAAAGGCATCGCCACGGGCAGCCGCGAGCACATTCCGTGGCTCAACCACTTCTACTTCGGCGACGAAGCTGCCGATGGCC
>CALKMO010000250.1 GCA_937991785.1 uncultured bacterium
TTGACGCGCGCGGCGGCATCCTGGATGCTCCATCGGCTCAGGCTGCCCAACCTATGTCTGATCATGGAGGCGGGCGGGCGCTTCCAGTTCTTCGCCCCCAAGACTGAATCGGCGGAGAAGGAGTTGGCCGGGGCAAAGGCCGAGCTGGCCGAACTCATGCTAAAGGATTTTCTCGGCGAGGTCGCGCTCAACGTCGCTTGGGTGGACATGGCTCCGAAGGACTTCAAGCCGGACGGATATCGCTCGAAGCTTTTGGAACTCGGAACGGCGATAGAGAAGGCGAAGTCCTGTCCTCTCGGGAAGTGCAAATGGGAAGAGAATGTCTTCGTGCGCCACTTCCCTCAGGTCGAGGCGCCCGAAGGAGAGGCGCTCACGGCAGAGGACTACGGCCCGGCGCCGGGCCGCCGCAGGCTCCAGGAGCTCGGCCGCAAGCTTGTCCGTTCGCGCCACTTGGTCTTATCGGCCGGCGGGCAGGGGTTGCCGGACTCCTTGCCTCTCCTGGGCGGCAATATACACGCGGCGCTGTTCGAGGACGACCGGTTCCCGCAGGAGTGGCGCGGCGAATGGCTGCGCGTCGAGACATACGCGGGCGAGCCCTGCGGGGCGCCCTTCCGTCCGCTGGCAAACCATGTGCCCCGCTGGCCCGACGAGCAGGAGATCACCGCCGCCGGCAACTACCTGCGCGGCGAATGCGAGTCCCCGGAACCCGGAATGGCCAAGACGTTCGATGCCATCGCGCTCCGCGGCATCCATGAGGACGGCTGCGGCCGGCCCCTGCTGGGCGTGCTCAAAGCCGACGTGGACCGGCTAGGGCAGGTCTTCTCCAAGGGGCTCGGCGATCGGCTAACGGTCGCCCGCCACGCCGGACTCAGCCGGATGCTGGATTACTTCTTCGGCCGCCGCCTGATGGAGATCGTAGAGAAAGACTTCCCCGACACTTACACCGTGTACGCCGGCGGCGACGACCTGCTGCTGGTCGGACCGTGGGAGAATATGCTCGGTCTGGCCGGGAAGATGAGGCAGGCGTTCTCTGGCTTCACGGGCTGCAATCCTAACCTGACCATATCCGCGGCGGTGACGCTGGTCTCGTCCCGCGTCCCCATCCGCCGCGCGGTGGACCTGGCCGACGCGGAGCTGGACCGCGCCAAGGAGCTGGGACGGGACCGCATCTCCGTCATGAAGCGCGTCTTTACATGGCAGGATTTCCTCGGCAAGGACGATAGTGACGGTCCGTTCGGCTACGGCGTGGTCAGCCTCGGGGAATGGCTGGTCAAACGATTCCAAGGTCCGGAAGCCTTGCCCATGTCCTTCCTGCGGCAGCTCCTGAACTTCTCCAGGCTGGCGGAGCAGCAGGCGGAAGCGAACCTGGCCGGTCAAGCGGTCGGGATGCGGGCGCTGATGTGGCCTTCGCGCTACCGCTACCAGCTCGGCCGGAACGTCGTGCCGAAGCTGGCCGGGAAGGACAGGTCGGAAATCGAATTCTGGCACGAGATAGGCGAGGTGCCCAGAGCCGGACCGCCGCGCATGGCCCGCCTGGCCGTGCCGGTCGAGTACGCGTTGCACAGGCTGCGCAAGAGCACCTGAGAAATGGAGGGCGCATATGGGAACATCGTTCAGGGGCAGGATCAAAAACTTCGACGAGGGCAAAGGGGTCGGCTCCATCGCGGCCGACGATGGGAAGAAAATCTTCTTCCACAAGAGCGCGCTGAAGTCCGGCTCGCCGGCGCCGGACGCACAGGTCGAAGGCCATTACGAGCAAGGCGACAGGGGGCTGAGGGCCACATCCGTCCGGGTGTTGGCCCCGCCGGCATCGGCCACATCGGCGGCTCCCGCAAAGGTACAGATCAAATACTACTCCGACAACGAGAAGAAGCATATGAGGCCGGAGATGCTTTGCGAGGAAGCGCGCAGGACTGCGGAGAAGTTCGTCGTTGAAAAGCTCAACAGCAGCCAGTTGCGCCGCTTCTTCGAGGAGGTACGATACCTGGAGAAGATCGTCGCCACGCGGGGATTCGAGGCCGCGATGCCCCTCATCCGCATGCTCGCCGCGAAGGCGCACTACGCGCGCGGCAGGGGGCGCATCGGGAACGAGTTCAAGGACTACTTGTCAAATAATGCGAGGGCGATCGAGGACGAGGCCGACTTCAAGGCCTTTGTCAAGGCCTTCGAAGCCGTGGTCGGATACTTCTACTACCTGAACCCGAAGAAGGGCTGAGGCCTTGGAAAGGAGAGTGCGGCCATGAAACTGAAATTGATCGGCTACATCCGGCTGAACGGCCTGATCGAGGTCGTTACCGGCCTGCACATAGGCGCGGGGAAGGAAGATATCGAGATCGGCGGGAAGGACAACCCGGTCATCCTCAACCCGCTGGACGGAACGCCCTACATCCCCGGCTCATCGCTCAAGGGAAAGATGCGGGCGCTGCTCGAATGGGATACCGGGGTCCACCCGGAAGGCAAGGTCCGCGGGTTCCAGGGCGGTTACGATGCCGACGATCCCATCCTCAAGATCTTCGGCGTGCCGGCGACCGAACAGAACTCGAAGGACCGTCCATGTCTCGGCCCGACGCGCCTCCTGGTGGGCGACGCGTTCCTGGCCACGGATCAGGACGGCGGATCGCGCGATTGGCGCAGGTCGTTCCGCGAAGGCCAGTGGCAGACGGAAGAGAAGAGCGAGAACTGCCTGAACCGCATCACGGCCATGGCCAACCCCCGCCCGATGGAGCGAGTCCCGGCCGGCGTGCAGTTCGCCTTCCGGATGCGCTACCGCGTCTTTGACGTTGACGGCGACGGCGGAAAGGCGGATCGGGAAAACTTCCGATGGGTGCTAAAGGGCATGGCGCTGCTGGAGGACGACGCCCTGGGCGGCGGCGGCTCGCGCGGAAGCGGCATCGTGCGATTCTACGGGCTCGATTGCACGAACGATAAGGGCAATACGATTAATGCTGATCTCGCCGAGGTTCGGAAGAATCCGCCGACTTGGATCGCGCCGCAACACTGCAATCGGTAGGCGTTAGAGGGGAAGGATGGGCTGCGACATGGGGGTAAAGGACTACAAGGTCGCCTTGATGCCCAGCGGGCCGTTCTCGCATCCATTGCGAGCGGACATACTGGCGGGACACCTGTGTTGGTACCTCGCCCATGCCGAGGGTGAGGAAGGCGTTGCGCGCCTCATCGAAGCGGCCGAGGGCGGCGAGTTCCGCCTGTCGGACCCGTTCCCGGAAGGCTTCCTCCCGCTGCCCGTGGACGATCCGGGCGAGTGCGCCCGTCTCTTCCAAGAGGCGGAGGAAGAGTTCGTTAAGAAGAATTCCGGCGTCCGCTCCGAATGGGTCTCGATCCGGAAGCGCGCCCGTAAGCTGGCCTTCCTGTCCAAAGACAAGTGGCGTGTCGGCATATCCCGGCCTGCCGTCCTGCTCGAACGCATCAAAGGCAATCTGGGGCCCGGGGACCTTCTGCCCTCGCTGCGGCTGCCTTGGGAAAAGAAGGATCCCGCCCCGGGACGGGCAGTCGCGGCGCCGGAAGAATGGACCTCGCTGCACACTGCGATCAACCGCCTGACGGACGGCGCGGAGAACGCCGCGCTGCACGAACGGGTCGGCGTGGCATACCCCGAAGGAACCCGGCTCGACCTGTACGTCAG
>CALKMO010000251.1 GCA_937991785.1 uncultured bacterium
CGCGCCGCGGCCGATCGAAACCCTGGCTATAATGGGGCTGGTGGAGCTCGGGGCGCCGGCGGTCGTTCCCCCGGATTTGCCGGCGCCGAAGATGGAAGGCCGCATCGCGCAGGCAGGGTCGCTGTCGGAGGCCCTGAGAGCGATGGAGGGGTTTCCGAACCTCCGCGTGCGCTCCGCCAATCGCCCCGCCATGCGCGAGGCTTTCGGAACAATATCGGCGACCGGTTCCGTCCCTTCCAAGGCGGAGCCGTTGCCTCGCCGTTCGTTCCTTCAGACCCGCTTGGCGGGCGCAGGAGAACTGATAGATGCGCCGGAGGTGGTCGTGGCCGGGCCTCCGGGAAGTGCGCGCGACGGCGGCCCTGATGCCAGAGCCGCCGCAGGCGAACATCCCGGCGAACAGCGCGCGTTCGGCGTGCTGATCGAGATCGCCGAGCCGGGCGTGCGGCCGGGCGATACGCGCCAGATCGAAGAGATGGCCAGGGGGGCTATCGAACGGATACCGGGAATGCGAATAAGGCCCGGAGACCTTCCTTGGGAGATTCGCGGGAGCGCCACGCCGGAAAACCTCGCCGACCGCATGAGGATCGGCCAGAAGATACTCGATGCCATCGCCTTCGGGCTTCCAAAGCTGAAACGGATCCGCGTGACCATATTCTCGGACCCCAAGGAGACGGCGGCGGAGATCGCCGCGGCGGTCGCCTGGGAGAAGGAGCGGCGGAAGGCCGCCGAAATGGAGGATGCCGACCCGGGCGCGCCGGCCGCGATATGCACAGAGTGCCGAGCGACTTCCAGGGAGGGGATATGCGTTCTGCTGCCCGAAAGACCCCCGGCCTGCGGATCGAAATCCTACAGGCAGGTACGCCTGGCCGCATTGTTCGGGGCGGACATGCCGCCTTGCCGGAGGAGATCGGACGCGGACAAGCCGCTGTACCGACTCGTCGAGCGCGGCGAATGCCTGGACCTGCGGCGGGGCGAATGGAAGGGCATAAACGAGGCGGCGGCTGAGGCAACCGACGGCCGGATCCTCAGAATATGCATGCATTCGCTCGAAGAATTCCCGCATCCATCTTGCGGCGCTTTCCGCATATTGGCGTTCAGAATGGAAAAAGTCGCTGGCGGCATCGGGCTGATGTCCCGCTCGTTCCGCGGAAGATCGCCCGACGGAAGGACATGGGATATGCTCGCCAACGCGGCGGACGGCAAACAGTGCCGGGGCATTGCCGCCGTCGGTCCGGAGTACATTCGTTCCCCGCATTTCCTTCGCGGCGATGGGGGAATAGGCAACGTAGTCTGGGCTTCCAGCGACGTTCTGGATTCCATCCGCGATGTACTGCCCCGGGAACACGCCGTCGCCGACGAGAACGACGCCTCGACGATCGAAGAACTGGAGGCGTTTCTGAAACGCCGGAGGAACACGCGGACTCAGTAGCGACACATGTTCGGGCCGGATCGACATAAGCGTAATAGGGGAAGGGGGAGGCGCGATCATGCCGGCGATAAAAGTGCTCGGGATTTCCTCCAGCCCGCGCCGCGACGGGAACTCCGACGTCTTGTTGCGCGAGGCTCTGGCCGGAGCGGAGGCGGCCGGCGCGGAGGTCGAATACGTCGCTCTGCGCGACGCGAAAATCGCTCCGTGCGTCGAGTGCAACCATTGCTATCGGACGGGCGTCTGCCGCGTGGAAGACGACTACCAGCCGATCTTCCGCAAGATGATCGAAACTGACAGGCTGATCTTCGCCTCTCCCGTGTTCTTCATGGCGGTCTGCGCCCATGCAAAGGCTCTGATCGACCGCTGCCAGTGCCTGTGGTCGCGCAAATACGTCCTTAAGCAGCCGCTTTTCCCGACCGTCGGGCGAGACCGGCGCGCGCTCGTGATAGCGGTAGGCGGTTCCAGGAGCAGAAAGATGTTCGACTGCATCCGTTTTACGATGAAATACTACCTGGACGTGCTCGATATGAAATGCGCCGCCAGCCTGTTCGTCAACCGGGTGGACGAGCGCGGCGCCGTCCGTAGACATCCGTCTGCGATGTCCGAGGCGGCGCGGCTTGGGCGCGAGCTGGCGGATCCGAGCGCATCGCCTCCGAAGGAGCCTGCGGAAGTGGAACTTTATTCCGAATGAAGCGGCGGATTTAAAAGCCGCCAGACGCCCGCCATCGTTTCCACCGTCCCGAGGGAAGCGGGAGCGATCCGGCTCCGAGGTTCGGCGCACCCGGGACCGAACCGCCGTCCCTTCCGATACGACCGCCTGCGGATCGCGCGGCCGCAGAGACGGAACCCGGAGACCGGCTTCCGTCCGGCCTCTCGCTGCAGGAATCGGCCTGCAAAAATATGGTCACGCGCCACGGGGCTGCGGCTTTCCCAAGAGAGACCTGAAGTAGCGCAGGTCGTCCCGAAGCAGATCGAGTATCGGCGCGATCAGCGAAAAGTTCTCGTTGGAGATCCACCCGTCGTAGCCGGCCTTTGCCAGCCCCTTCAGCACGGTCGGCCAGTGAACTATGCCTTCGTTCATTCTGCAAGTTCTGCCCTTCCATAAAAAGGTACCGGTATCGTCTTTCTGATACGTGGGATAGAGCATCACGTTCTTGGCGTGGACGTGGGCGAGGTACGGGCCAAGGATATCGGCGGTCATCGCCCATTCCTCCATCCCCTCGTTCACCATGTTGCCAGGATCGTGGATCGCGCCGATTTCCGACGGCGCGAAGCAGTCGCATATTCGCCTTACTGCGCTGGCCGACGGCGCTATATGTCCTGGATGGCACTCGATGAGCGGTCTGACGCCGAACGGCCGGCATATCTCGATGACCGCGCGGAACCTCTCGACGCATTTCTTGAGTACGTCGTCGAACCTTTCCGAAGGGCCGGGTCTGCCCAACGGCCCGCACCTGAAGGACGGGACGCCCATCTTCGCGCAAGTCTCGGCCGCCATCCGGATGGCTTCGTCGGAAGCATCGCAGCGCAGATACGTTGCCAGATTAGGAATTTCGAGACCGGCGTCCCTGATCTTTTTAGCGACCTCCTCCGCGTGCTCGAACAGCCATTTCGGGTTGCAATCGAACTTGTTGTTGCCCCAAGGGCCGTAAGGCTTGCCGGCTTGATCCGGAGATATGTCTCGGACCCTCAATTCTATGCCGTCGTAGCCCAGGGCCTTCAGATGCTCCAGCATTTCCTCCAGGCCGTACTCGCACAAAACCAGATTGAATACGCTGAATTTCACGGTTGCCTATTCTCCTTCTCTGCGCGCTCTGCTGTTCGACCGACCGGACACCGACTGCGTCTCGCGGCCTGCCCCCTGGGCGCAGCGCCAAGAAAAAACTCGGTCATTGCTCGCCGAACCACCATGTCAACCCTTTCGAAAATCGCCATTCCGAGTCGAAGTAGCCGGCCACGATCGGACGGTTCGTGTCGTCGGCATCCCGTTCCGGAGCGAAGACGAGAAAATCCGGCAGGAAATCCCACTTGTGATTGAAGGACATATGCTCTCCGTATGGGTGTCCGGAAAACACCGCGAGCATGATCCCCGGCCGATCCGGGTCGGGGTAACAGAAAGCCAGCCCGCGCCCGGCGAGCGGGATGCGCCTCCCGTTAACGTCAGCCTCCGTCTCGTCGAACCGGATGGGCAGCTTCGGCGCCAGCCTTTTGAGGACCGCGTTGGTCTCCGGAGTGCCGAACAGCACCCAATTCATGCCCTCGACCCTGCGCGGATCGGCCGCTACCTCGGCGTCGTCGAATACGCGCGGAGCTCCCTTTGCGAAGGCGCGCCAGTCTCCCGCGAAGGCGCGGACCGCCTCATCGATGCGCGCCCGCTCGGCGTCCCCGCCTCCAGTGCCGCGGATTACGGCGAATGGGCGGCAGAAAACTTCCCTCACAGGTCCGGCCACGCGGGCGGTTTTGGTCATCGGCGGCCGGGCGTAGCCTTTCCTGTGGAAAATTAGCCTGCCGGAAGCGGCATCCGGCGCTTTCGCATCGAACGCCCCGGCCAGACCGCCGGCCAACCTCACCTTTCCCGAAGTCCATGCCCGCACGGCGCTAAGGCCGTCCTGATCGAACAGACTGAAAGCGGCGGCGTTCCTGGCGGCCGATACGGTAAGCGTATCGCCGATCCATTCGGCAGATATCTCGGCGTCCGACATCCAGGTCTCCATGGCGTCAACGCAGACCAGAGGCCCCCGCGCGTATTTCGGCGAGTGCGCCTTGGCGGTCTGTTTCCGCTTCGGCGCAAGCCGGCGCCGCGTCAGCCATTCGAGGGGTTCCCGGGTCCCGAGTATGTCGAATCCGGTCCAATGGTCCCCCTCGAACGTCCTGATCTCCGGCGGGGGCGCCCCGATCGCCGAAAGGCGGTCGGCAAGCAGCCTCGGCTGTTCCGGAGGGATGATCGTGTCTCCTGACGCCTGGTAGACAAGCATCGGCGTGGCCGCAATGTTCTCCGCAAGGTCCAGCGGGTTGTCCTGTTCTATAAGCCACCGTTTGAACGGGTGGACGTCCTGCTTTCGTAGGTTCCGCCAACGGTAGTAATCGGTGCGGCCGGCTATGACGACCGCCGCCGCGAACCGACCGGGATGATGTCCGGCCAGGGTGTACGCTCCGGTCCCTCCCATGGAGTATCCGTAAAGGTAAATCCTGGAGTGATCCACCGCGTACAGGCGTTTCATGCAAGCAACGACGTCGAGGACGTCCTCTTCGCCGACTGATACGAAGTCCGTGTTGCCACGTCCGAACGGAACGGCTAGCAGAGCGCCGGCCGCCTCGACCGCGGCGTTCAGTCCCGGCATTTCGTCAACCCACTTATGTTTGTCGTAGGACGGTACGTAGCCGTGGAGGTAAACGACGAGCGGATATCCGTTCCCGCCGCGTCCTTTTTCGGGATCGTAGGACTTCGGCACATAGACCAAGTAGGGCTGGGCCGATCCGTCTATGGAACTGGTGTAGGCGCGTTCCATGAAGCCTTTGCGCCCCGCTAGCGGCTCGCGGCCGATGCGCGCCTGAGTCAGGGCGGCCTCGGCCTCCTCCATCGCCGCATCCCACCGTTCGCCGGCGTCAGATCCCGAGAATTCGTCGGCCCCCATCAGTTTTTCGGCCCAAAGGCGGGCCTTTTCGGCCTTGAGCCTGGCCAGCGGCAGGTCCAGCCGCAGGCGGCGCTCCTCATCGGCAACGTGCCTTTCCATCGCCACCGCGGCGTCCAAGCAAGCCCGAGGATTGTAGAGCCTTATATCGCGGCACCCAACGTCAGCGCCGTTCAGGCGGAAGCGTACGCGGAGCAGGCTGACGGCCGGCAACGCATCGCCGGCCTCGAGCGAAAAACGCCACGGCCTGGCGGGAAGTTCGCTGAGCGGCTCGGCCTCGAGTTTTTCCTCGCGGAGCGGTGGTCCGGCATGGGATACCATGAGCGCAACCGAGGCGCCGATCTCGCCGCTCACGTCCACGAATCCCGCATCCAGGGAGACCGTACCCCTGATGCGCGACCCGGGGCGGACCACAGACGAGCCGGTATAGATCCGCATGCTCGACGGTAAAAGCGCCTCGGGACTGGCCGCGGCAATCCCATCGGCCGGCAGCAGGACCGCATCCCCGGCGGGCTTCCCATCGGCGCCGGTTATGCCCAAGAAAAATCCGATCTTGCCGTACCTCGGCTCGGCGAAAACGTACAGCGTCGTCTCGCCCGCCGGCAGATCAATGCTTGCGGTCCTGATATCCATCAGTCGTTCGTATTGTACGGGGATTTCGAGCGCTTTCCTGCCGACGACGTACACGGTCGTGGCGCCGTACCCGCCCGCGGTTACCAGCCGCCGCCCGCCGGACGACGATATGATCGCGGCGCCGCAGCACCAGCCCGATACCGACCCTTCAGGGAAAGCTCCCTTGCCGACCACCGGCGAATCGCTCAGGTGGATGCGCCATGGGCCGGCCGGTCCCTCGGCGCCCGCCTCCGGTCTGATGGCCGCCGTCTTCTCCGCAGCGGGCCTTTGGCTGGACGAGGGACCGGACAGAAGCCATCCAGTGACGCACCCCTCGCGCCCAAGCCTAAGCTTGATCGTCCGCCGGGCGCCGTCTGGATCGCCTCCCGGCGGCCGAGTCCCGCCGGATCGCTCCTCCCAGGCCGCGGCGCGCAGAGCCGCGATGGAGGCAGGCGCCGCCATCCATGCGGCGGCCAGGAAAACCGCCGCTGCGGAGAATTCGAGCCTCATTTCCTCAACGGGCTCCTGCGGAAGGACTTAAGGATATAATCCATCAAGGGGAGGTTGTAATCCTTGAACATCGAGGCGCACGTATATTCGAGCTTGACGATTTTTGAGCCTCCTTTCTCCTCCCTCACCACGCCGTAATAGACCGCGCGGAACGTCCTGCCGTCGTCGTAATGGAAGCCGAGGAAATTCCCTGCGCCTATGGCCAGGGAGATATTTTTGCCGAGGAACTTCGCCCTTCCGCTTTGGAAGTCGGGCTGGGCGTTGAGTTTCGTCTCGTTCTCGCGGTAGATCTCGGTCGTGGTCGGTTCTTTCTTCGATGGCCCGCTGGGGGACGCCGTAGCCACAGAAAATGTGAATATGGGAGATCCGGGCGTCTTTATGCCCCTGAATATCTGCGCCCCGGCGGCCCAGTTATCCGGGATCTGGACTTCGTATCCGCCACCGTATCGCGTTACCCAGGAGATCTTGGAAATGTCCGCTGCGCCCTTGCCGAGTATCGTTTCCCACTCCTCCGCCGAATAGGACCCGGATATTTTTGTATAGTCGCGCAATATCTGGAAGCCGGTGCTCTGCACGGCCGGATCCTTTTCCTCCTTAAGGGCCTGTACAAGAGCGCTCATCGCTTCGGCCGTGCCGACCGCACCATATATCTTCATTGCTCGTAGGCGTATGATCCTGTTGTCGCTTTTCATCAGTTCTCCCACGTGTTCAAGGGCCTTATCGCCGTAGGATGCGACCACGCCGATAAGCCGATCCACTATCCGTTCGTCGGCCGTCTTAAGTATGTCCACCAGCTGAGGGATCCGCGCCGGATCCTCCTCCATCACGAATGCATGAACGAGCATGCCCGCGACGTCCGCGGTCTTGCTGCTTTTCAGGAAGCTTACCGCGTCGTCCATGCTCTGCGGGTCGCGGAGGTCGAGCATTTCCCGCGCGGCTAGGGCGGCTACGGCCGCGTCGCCGGAGGCCATGGCGCGCAGCAGAGCCGCGCGCCCTTGGGGGGCTCCAGACCGCGCGGCGGCGGCGTCCAGCAGCACCGCGCCGCGCCTGCTGACCGGCTTAGCGTTCCTGGCCGTGGGCGCCTTGAGCGACATTATGAGATTATCGTCCGCCTTCGTCCCCGCCCTGGCCATCCACCTGACCGCCAGCGCCCTCAGTTCCGGATCGGGGTGCGGGGACCGAGCCCAGAGTCCCATCTGCGTCCCGGCCTCTGAAGCTCCTCCGCCCCCGGCGACGGCCTTGAACCCCCACAGTACGATCATAGTCTGGATGTCGTCCGGCGGCAGCGATTCGATCGCCGGCGCCTCGAACCCCTCCATCGGCCCGGCCGCAAGCGCTTCGGCGGCCTCGTTTGACGTCTCCCAATCAGGATCGAGCAGCGCCAGCCCCAGCGCGGCGGTCTCCATCGGCCCGCGATCCTTCCTTCCCAGCAGGCGGCAGGCGAACGCCGCAAGCCTCGGCGTGGACGCCAGGCATGTAACCGCAACGTAGGTCTTGGTTTCTTTGGGCGCGCCGGCCATCGTTGCCAGCCCTTCAAGGAGCTTCAGTCTGGATAGATCGTTCGTATCCTCTAATAGTCGTTTGAACATCTCCACTTTTTCCTTGTCTTCGGATTCGGCGATCTTTATCCCGGCTATCGCTTCGGTCTGGCGCGCCAGCACAGCCCCCGCCTCGCGATCCTTCACCGCCATAGCCGGTATGGCGCATATCAGGAACTCGTGCCACTTGGATGTCTTGGAAGCGCGGCCGATGACGGCAGATGCTACCGTTTGTCTCGATGTGTTGGCGGCCAGCGATCGCGCGGCGGCGGAGGCTACGGCCGGGACCGAGTCGTCCATTGTTTTTATCAGCGGATCCAAGACGGCATCGTCAAAAAGCCTGCCCCCCAAGGCCCTGGCCGCAGCCGTGCGCACACGCGGGTCCTCGTCCTTCAGGCAATTGATCGTCTGTTGCAAGAGCGGTTTCAGGGCCCCATCGCCTATGACCCAGCAGGCCAGAGCGCGGAGCTCGCGATCTTCGCCGACCAGAGCGGCGCCCAGGACGGCTTCAGCGGCAGGCCCCCCGCGTTTCAGCGCGTCTGCCGCCAAGGCGCGCAGAGGAAGGACATCCGGGCCGGCGACGCCGGGCGGTTTCAGGTATGATACCGCTACGGCGAAGGCCGCCGGCGTCCGCTGGGCCAAAAGTATCCTGAGCAACGCCGACCTTGTCTCCACATCGCCGGCGTCGGGACGCTGAAGCGCCTGCGCCAGGAGTCCGGCGCCGTCCTTGCCCATCGCCTGTATATCGCGAACGGCCTTGTCGCGCGTCTCAGGAACCGCCATTGCCTCCAGCGCCTTCCTGAAGCGATCCTCGATGGTTTCCGCTCGCTTCCCGCCCTTGTCGGAAAGATCGGTCGGCGCATCCTTTCTGGCTTCCGTCGTTTTCTTCGCGTGCGGTCTATGGGTCCTGCCGTCCGCCGCATCGCCGGAGCCTTCCGATGTTCCGGGCCCTTTCGCGACATCCGTGGCGTCGGCGGAATGCCAGTCGTAAACCGCATAGCAAATGTAGAGCGCCAGCAAGGCGAATACCCCGTAGGCCGCCCACTTGACCCACTGGGGAAGCCCGCCGGCAGCCTGCCCTTTGCCGGGCCCCAAGTGGGCCTCGGCAAGAAAGTTGAATCCGCATTTTGAGCAAATGATATCGCCCTGTTTCACGGGCGCTCCGCAGGAAGGGCACGTCCCGGTTTCTCCTTTACCAGCATCCTGAACTGCGCCGGGTTTTGCATGCCCCGATGGCGATCCATCGTCGGCAGGCTGAAGCCGCAAGTCGTCATCCTCGCGGCGGTCGGCCGCCATCTTCGCCATCGCCTGCTGCACGCGCGAAACCGGCTGAGGCGGAGGCTTCGGTGCGCCGAGCTTCCTGCCGCCGATCCCTGGCGCCGCAACCTTTTCCCCGGGCACGCGAAGAGTCTCCTGGCAGCTCGGACATACTATGTCCTGTCCGGCCTTGGAATCCGGAATATTGAGCATTCGCTCGCATTTCGGACATTGCATCTGGATCATGGTGGAACTCCGTTCAGTAAGCCTTCCCGGCGGCGGCCGAACCAGCTAGGGCAGCCTTGCCAAGACGATTCCCCGCCGATCGCCGCGGAAGGCGCCCGCCGGCCGCCGTTAGGATCGCCGCCCGTCCGATCGAAGCCTGCTCTTAACCGCGTTCAGCAGTCCTCCGGCCGCTATGATACTGCGGATCTCTTCCGGGTAAGCTTCGAACTCGAAGCTCTTCTCCCCAACCCTTATTATCCCCGCCGCGGCATCCACTTCGACAGTATCGCCAGTCCGGATGGCGCGCGCTG
>CALKMO010000252.1 GCA_937991785.1 uncultured bacterium
GGGCGACGCCTACGACCCGGTGATCCGCCAGTTCCTCGAAGGCGTGGTGCTGGACGTCAAGCCCATCGTCAGTGCGGACAGGAAGTACATAACGCTTGAGATGCGCCCGACGATAACCGAACTGGTCAACTTCCAGACAAGGCAGCTGGACGCCTTCAACGTGATGAGCGGTGCGAACACGAACCTAGTCACGCTGCTGTCGTTCCCGATCCAGTTCCCGGAACTCAGGATATCGCGGGTCAGGACGACGGTGACGATTCCCGATGGCGGCATAATAATGATGGGCGGTCTGCACCGGAACATCCGGTTCACATCCGAGGAGGGCGTGCCGTTCGTATCAGATATCCCGATCGTCGGCCGCCTGTTCCGCTGGAACAACCTGGAAAACGCGAGGTCCAGCTTGGCGATACTCGTGACGGCGCGGATACTCATATTCAGCGAAGAAGAGGCGAAGCTGTAAGCGCGCCGCGGGCGTGGATCGCGCGGCGCGATCGCGCGATGGGGAACGATTGGATAAGCGTTCCGGGCGCGGGCGGGACGGAAGACGCCCGGATGGATGCGAGGACGGAGAGCGCGATGGGAACCGATAGGCTGACGCGAATGGCGGGGTTGCTTGTCGTCCTGCTGCTGGCGGCCGGCGCATCAGGGTCGATGCGCGCCGCGGAGGAGAGGGAGGCGCCGAAGGAACCGCCGAAGGCCGAGGAAGAAGACGCGCAGGCCAAGGCGCGGAAGCTCCTCGAGGAAGAAGCGGCCAGGCGCAAGCTCAAGGAGGAAGAACGCCAAGCGCTGGCGCAGCATTTCGCCGAGGTCGGCAAGAAGCTATATGAGGCGTTCGACCACGAGGCCGCGCGCGTGGAGCTTGAAAAGGCCCTCCAGCTAGACCCTTCCAACGAAGAGGCCCGCAAGTACCTCGTCAAGGTAAACGAGGCACTCGGAAGGCGCCAGGCGCGGATCAAGGCCGCGGCGGAGAGGCTGCCGATCGAGGCGCGGGTCCGGGTCCAGGAGCAGCTCGCCCAGCTTGACAACCGCCTCGACTGGGCGCAGAGGTTCCTGCGCGAAGCGCGGGAGGGGCGCGAAGAACTGATGCCCAGGGAGGGCAAAGAACCGGTCAAGGGCTCCGAGATCGAATTGGTGGACCGCGTCAGGAAATACGAGCGGGCCATCGAGGCCCTCGAAAGGGCGAGGGAGATCATCAGGTGGCTTCCGTTCGATGTGGATACGACCGACCAGCAGGCGCTCGTATCGCGCCTGATGAAGGATGCTAGAAATGAAAAGAAAGAGACCGAGCTGGCGCTCAAGACCATCAACCGTCTGATGGCGGAAAAGGCTGCGGCCGAGAGGCGCGATGCTGAGGCGCGGTTCACGGAGCGCAGGATAGCCAAATTGGTCGATCAGGCCAAGCACCTATACGAGATGGGCAAGTTCGAGGAAGCGGAAAAGATGGCGGGCAAAATCCTCGCCATGGATCCCGAAAATGCGGACGCCCACGCCATCGAAGTGATCGCCAGGGACCAAAAGCACATAAACGCGATGAGGTCGGCGCGGGAGGACAGACGCGAACAGTACATTTCGAGCACGGAATACATAGAGGCTTCGGGCATACCGCACCGCGAGTACCTCGTCTATCCGCCGGACTGGCATGAGAAGGCCAGGCGCGAGGCGGAGGAGGAACGCCAGAGGGTTATGCCGGCCTGGCAGCAGGAGATAATGCGCAGGATGGCCAGGAAGGTTTCGTTCGACTTCGTGGACACCCCATTGTCGGAGGTGATAGCGTTCCTGACCAGCCTGACCCGCGTCAACATCATACTGGACCCGAAAGCCGCGCAAGAGGGCGCCGACAAGGCGCCGATCACGCTGCGGGTCCGCGAGATGGAGCTCGAGACGGCCCTCCGCTGGATCCTGCGGCTGGCCAATCTCGATTATGACCTCCGCAACCAGGCCGTCTTCATCTCCAGCCGCAAGCACCTCGGGTCCACGCTGGAACTCGAGGTCTACGACGTGCGCGACCTGACGATGACCATCGAAAACTTCCCGGGGCCGAGGATAGACTTGGGCGTCGCCGGCGCCGGCGCGGCGGTTGGCGGCGGAGCGCCCCCGGCGCCCCCGGCGGGCGGCGGCGAGGTAATGGATGCGGCCAGTCTGGCGGCGCTCATCAGGGAAAAGCTCGCCCCGAACGCCTGGGCCGAGGAGACGGGCGCGAGCATCCAGGACAGAGGCGGCAGGCTGATAGTTATGCAACGCCCCGAGATACACGCGCTCATCAAGCAGCTTCTGCGAACCTTCCGGGAGACTCAGACGCTGCAGGTCGTCGTCCAGGTGCGCTTCGTTGATGTGAGGGAAGCGTTCCTCGAGCAGATCGGCGTCCACCTGACCGGCCTGGACGCCCCTCTGGGCGACACCGGCGTCCCCAACGCCAAGGTGGACCCGAACC
The DNA here is from genome assembly GCA_937991785.1 of uncultured bacterium. GTDB lineage: Bacteria > Planctomycetota > SZUA-567 > H5-PLA8 > CALKMO01 > CALKMO01. Next base: position 2,432 of record CALKMO010000252.1, read on the forward strand.
CGCTGAATCAGCCGTCGTCTTCGGGCCTGTACCCGATGGGCGGCGGACCGAACACGACCACGACGCCGCCTTCCGACATTCAGCCGATGTTGCCCGCATGGCAGCGGCCGGCCTTTCCGATCTTCGCGCCGCCGATAACGCCACGGGGCAACCCCGGCTCTCCCATCGTTCTCCACCCGAGGCTCGATCCCAACTACCCGAGGCTTGGATCAGTAGCCACCGTCGGCCCGGCGCTGGATCCTGTCGGCATCAGGCGCCAGCAGTACTCTAAGACGCTCGGCTCGCCCATGCTGTGGATGGGCGAGGCTGTCAACCTGACGCGCGGCCAGCCGCTCAATCCGACCGTCGCCCCCCTCGGCCCGCAACTGGTCAACCGTCCCGACCAGGGGGCGCTGTTCCAATTCCGCTATCTCGGCCCATTGCAGGTCAACGCCATACTCCAGGCCCTGAAGCAGGAGCAGAATGCGGACCAGCTGCTCGCTCCCAAGCTGACCATGTTCAACAATCAGCAGGCCCACGTGATGGTCACCCAGCAGCGCGCCTACATATCCGACTACGACGTGAGCGGCGCGGTCTTCGACCCGCAGATAACCAGCTTCATGACCGGCGTGGTGCTCGAAGTGCGTCCGACCGTATCGCACGACAGGCGCTATATAACGCTGGAGATGAAGCCCGGCACGGCGGTCGAGGTCACTCCGCCCCAGATCATATACATAACCAACGGCGGTAACGTGAACCTTCCGCAGGGCTCCATCAACCTGCCCATCGAGCTTCCGAACCTGGAACTCAGGTCCATCAGCACCACCGCTACCGTGCCGGACGGCGGCACGCTGCTGCTGTCGGGCATGATCCACGACGAAAAGATGGATTCCAAGACCGGCATCCCGGTTTTGGCTGATATCCCGGTTATCGGAAGGGTCTTCAGCAAGAACTACAAAGAGATAGGACGCCGAAACCTGGTCGTCATGGTCAATGCGCGTCTTATCCTCTTTGACGAGGAAGAGGCCAAGCTCTGAGCGACGCCATACGACCCGAATCATTTTCGTCCTGTACTCGGGCGGGTATAATTTCACACCCGGTCGCGTTTTGTGGGTGACAACTCCATAAGGCGGGCGCGGCAGACGGCACCGCGCCCCTTTTTGCCGCAATGGAGGCCGCTTGGCACTGAGGCGCTGACACGGCTACACGGAGGGATGGGCTGACCGAAAAAGGCGCAAAACTTTCCTTGGGTGCATTGGCCGTAATGCATAAAGTTTCATCGTCCGGATGCCGATGTCCTTTTCAGAAAAGGGTTTGCCAAGGGAGCTTTCCCATTGGGAAAATGGCACTAGGTAAAAAAAGGAGACCGGAAGGAGGGCGGTTTGGCATCGCTGCCGAGCCGTCGGAAGCCGTCGCCCGGCTTTCTCCGTTTATCCATGACATCTGCACAGTTACGGCCATGCACACACTTTCCTTGATGCAATCGCGCAAGCCTTGTAGACGCAATTCGTTATGGTAAGATGGGAGGCAATCGTCCGCCGGGCGTGTCAAAGTCCGTAGGATGTCCGAAATGAGAGGTTCTGCGGGGCGGATGGGGAGGAGTCATTAGGGGAAAGCGGCGGCTGAGAATGCGGATGCTGTGTTGAGAACGGTACGAGAAGGTTTTGCGAGCCGAAAGGGGCGAGGGGATTTTGGACATGGCAAGGATCGAAGCGCGTCTTGTCGGCATGGCAGTAGCGGCGGCCGCGGTTGCATGCGGAGGGCTTCGCGCCGAGCAGGATTATGAATTCGTCAAAGCCCTGGCGGAGGAGATGAAGTACGAGGATCTCGCCGCCCGCATGGTCGCCAGGCTGGAGAGGTCGCAGGACAAAGCGCTTCAACTGGAAGGCTTGCTGGCCAAGGCAGCGCTCAGGAAGGCGGAGGCGGCGAAGGCCCTGTCGGCCGAGCAGCCCAAGTTGCTCGACGAGGTCAAGTCGCTGTACGAGAAGTTTCTTCAGGACGGTGCGGCCCAAAGCCACAGATTGTATGCAATCGCCCAGTCCGACGCCGCGACTATAGATATGGATGTCGGCAACGCGAAGCTCAAGGCCGCCGCCGACGAAAAGGATCCTGCGAAGGCGCAGTCGCTGAGGCGTGAGGCGGCGCAGATGTTCTCCAGGGTATCGGCCCAACTTCTGGCGTCGGTCAAGGCGCAGGAACCCGCGCTGGAGGCCTTGTTGAAAGAGGTCGAGAAGGAAACGGAGAAGGGCCTCGATGCTCTGCCGCCGGCGCTCCAATCGAAAGTGGATCGAATGATAGGTGCGTTCTACCAGGCGGACGCAAAGTACTGCCAAGGCGTGATAGCCGAGATACGCGCGCTGCCTGAAGGCGACGCGGCGAGAAAAGATAAGGCGAAGGAACTAGACAAGTACATACAAAAGAGGACGGAGCAATTGGCCGAATACGGCATCGTCCTGCAGAGGTATTATTTCTTCTTGGCGCAGGCTTACATGGAGGCGGGAGATTTCAAGAAGGCGGACGAGTATTTCCAAGGCGCCTTGGATGCGGTCGACATGGAGGAGATGCCTGCGTCGGTGAAGAAGACCGTGTCCCAGGTGATGCAGGCCATCGCCATCGAAAAGGTAAAGATGAAGAACAAGCTCAAGGATTACAAGGGGCTGGTGAACGACGTGCGGCGGATATTGAGGGTGGATATGCCGGAGCTTGCCGACCAGCCCATCGGCAAGGAGCTGGCGCTGGAGATGGCGATGGCATTGGCGAAGCTGGAGGACTACGAGGCGGCGTGCAAGGAGGCTTACGCGGTCGTCCAGAAGGGCGGTCCGTGGGCCAACAACGCCCGCCGAGCGCTTGCTAACATCCTGGAGATGTGTCCGGCGAAGGAACGCCGCAAACTTGTTCTGCCCCCCGACCTCTGGTTCGAGGCGGCCAACGGCTATTACAGCCTGGGGTCTGAGGCGCACGCCAAGTATAAGACCGTGGAGGACAAGGACAAGGCGCAGGCGGAGGCGCTTATGACCGAGGCCCGCCGCCAGCTGGGCTTCGCGGTGGAATACTTCCGCAGGACCATCACGCTGGCCAGGGCCAAGGGGACTCCGCTTCATGTAAGGCTGCGCGTTGAGCCTCAATGCTGGGCACGTATGGGTCTGGCCTTCTACAAGCTCGGCGCCACCCACGAGGCCGTAATAGCGTGCATGGCCGGCATAGAGAATTTCAATGACGCCAACGTCCTGGCGATGATAAGGAGCGATCCGAAGCTGGGGCCGAAGGCGGCCGGCATCGCTCTCGCGAAGGATCCTCTCACCGGCCAGGAGAAGTTCACCGAAGATATAATAAAGAAGCTGACGAACGCGCTGCCTCCAACCTATGGGAAGGGGCTCTTCGCGGAACTTGCTTCGAACTACGAGCAGTGCAGGAACAACGCTAGGATAGCAGTGGCGGAGAACAAGCGGCGCAACCCGTCGCAATTCAACGGCTGGCTTTACGTCGAAGTGATGGGGAAGGTGGATCCGGCGCAGGGCAAGTCCGCCTCTGCCAAGCTTAAGATGACCGAGGCCGGAAACCTGATGGAGACGGCGCAGGAATTCAAGAAGCAGGGCAAAGAAGACCTTGCGGCCAAAACCTACCTCGACGTTAAGAAATTGTACGAGGAGGCGATAGCCGAGTTCGGGCAGGTGGGGACGAACGAACCGGACTACGAGGAGGCGATGTTCCTGCGGTCGGTATGCGCTTACATGCTGTTCAGCCTCGCGCAGAGCGACCGCCTCGGCTTTAAAAAAGAGGAGAAGCCCGCAAAGCTGAAGGAATATGCGGACAAGGCGTCCGGATTCTTCGACAAGTTCGAAGAGGCGGCAAAGAACCCGCGGGTTGACGAGGCTGGACGCGAGCGCCGCAGGATCAACATGGGACGCACGAAGTTCTACCGCGCCCTTATGGCATACGGGCTTGGCGAATACGACAAGGCCTTCGCGTTCACCGACCAGTACATCGAGCACGAGAAGGCCTACCCGCCCCCGCCGGATCAGAAGGGCAATCAGCGCGGCAGGTTGCTCTACGAGAAGGTCAAGGCAAAACTGGAGATCACTGCGGCGAAACCGCCGAAGGAGGCGCTCGCCATCGCCGGCGAGATAGAAGCCATGACGGATGAGTTCAAGGACGATCCCAGGCGGCACAAGTACGTGCAGCAAATGCTCGCCGCAAGGTACATGGAGATCACGCAGAAGGCCCAGGCGGAGCCCCAGCCTGACGAGGCGCTTGTCAACGCCGCGGACCTGAAGGCGGCCGAATGGCAGGAAAAGGTTCTGTTGCTGAAAGAAAGAGACGGCGACAGGTTGACGCTGGACGAGATGGGCGCGCTGGCCGAGCGCTACCGCCGCACCGGCAACTACGAGAAGGCGATGGAGATGCTGGCGAAAGCGATCGAAATATACGACCCGGACGGCGACAACCGCATCCTGCCCGACGTTACGTGGGCCCAGTACAACCAGAAGTTCAAGGCGATCATCCGCCTCAACGACTTCGACAAGACCAACAGATGCAAGCAGGATCACGAAATCATGCTGGATCTTCTCTATCACGATCCGTCAAGGTACAAGCAGGATCCCAAGGTTCGTCCGGCCGGCGACAGGTACGACCGAGATTACGTGAAGGCCAGGAAAAAGATCGAGGAGATACGCAAGGAATACCCGGAATGCCAGACGAATCGCCCTGAGTTCGGGCCCGAACCCGGCAAGAGCTATCTCCAGAAGATACTGGACGAGATTGATTTCCGCGTGAAGATACTGACCGTCCGCGACGTGCTCTCTGAAGTGGCGCTCGAACTGGCCGCCCAGGCGAAGAAGAAAGACGACAAGGAAACTTTCAGGAAGTATGCCGACATAGCCCAGAAGCAGATCGAGCTTTTGCTGAACGAGTACGGGAACGTGCCGGAAATGGAGCTGAAGCGGGCCGAGATATTGCAGGCGATGGGGGAATATCAGCGAGCCATTGAGATCTACTGGTCCATCAAGAAGGATTGCCCGCAGGACAGCGACCTGTTCCCGCGGGTCAGCAAGGCGATATCCAAATGCTACTTCGATCAGGGCAACTTCCGCGAGGCCGTCGCGTACCCGCACCACCTGCTGGTGACCGTGGGGCTCGAATCCGCCTACATCAAGAAGCATTGGCCGGATATAGAGGTTTTCCTTAAGAAGTGCTACGACGCCGGCGCGCCGAAGCTGGAAATAGTCAAGACGGCGGCCGCTCCGAAGCTCCTGTACAGACCCAAGACCAGGGCCGAGGAGGATTACGAGCCGTTCGAGCAGCTCTTCCGCATGTATTATAATACGCCCAAGGAAAAGGAAATGCTGCTCCCTGTCTGGTGGGTCAACTTCGCGGATAAGGCGTGGGCGGTCCTCCAGGACTACAAGACTTTCCCCGAAAAGGAAAAGGTGCTGACTAAGAAATTCCTGGAAGGGGCGCGGATCGCGCAGGAAAGGGCGATCGAAAGCTGGAAGGCTCTGGCGAAAACGGACAAGGAGAAGGCCGCGGCCGAAGAGAAGACGAAGGCGCTCAAGGAACGGATCGGCGAGATAACAAGGCTGGAACGGGAACCGGCCGGGGGAAGGCAGGAAGACCCCGGCGCCAAGGACGGCGGCAATGCCCCCCCGGACGTCCCCGCGAAGGCGGAGGAGGAGAAGGGTGGCGCGAACGGCGGGGCTGCACCGGCCGGCGCCGCCTCGAAGAAAGGACAGGAGCCGGCTAAGGCCGATGCGAAAACCGGCGGCAACTAGAAGAGGATAGCGGCGCGGGGGGCGGCTTCGGGAGGCTGCTCGTTAGGTCGGCGCCCCGGGGAAGGATGCCTCGCTGCGACAAGAAAGGAGCGCTACCGCAAATGACGAATCGCCGCATTTCGATGTGCGTCCGCTGGATGGCGACGGCGGCGGCGCTGGCCGCCGCCCAGGCGGTATGGTGCGCGGATGTCAAGGAAGAGTCCGCCGGAGATATAATCCGCAGGCAGGACGGATCCGAACTGGAGGGAGTCCAGATACTCCAGGACAACTACATCGAAGTGAAATACAAGACGCACAGGATGACAGCGTCCATGAGGGCCTTCGATGTAAAGGAGATCGAATACGCCGACGCTACGACGAAGGACGACTACTACCTGAAGGCGATGTACAACATCCGAAAGGGCAGGTGGTCGAAGGCCGTCGAGAGGCTTCGGGAAGCGCTGGAAAAAGATCAGATAGACAAGAAGACGCGGCGGGTGGGCAAGGAACCTTGGGGCAAGGAATATGCCTACTTCTGGCTCGGATACTGCGAGTACGAAACGGGCGAATACGCCAAGGCGCGCGAACATCTGGCGATGGCTATCGAGGCCAACCCGAAGTCGCGGTTCCTGTTCGAAGCCATGAGCAGAATAGCCCTGTGTTACGCCGAGGAGAAGAACTTCGCCGAAGCCGAGAAGGCGCTGGACGCTGCGAGGAAGCGGTTCCAGGAATACAAGGACGAGGTCAAGAACATATCCGTGGACTATTCCAAGTTCGCCGACCGCCAGCTCGCCCTTTGCGAACTGACCCGAGCAAAGATGCTCCTGAGACGTGCCGATGCGGAATTCAAGGAAAGGGGAAAGGGCGACTACGATCGGGTGCGGAGCGTCGCCCAGTCGGTGATAACCATGTGCATGCTGGACAACCAGGACATCCAGGCGGAAGCCAAGGAGCTGATCCGCGAGGCGCTGATAGGCATGCAGCGCTTCGACGAGGTGCTCGCGTACTGCAAACGTATAGTGGAGGACTATAAGAGATCGCTCAACCCGGACCTCCAGGCGGGGCTGCCGGGCGCCTACATAGGCATGGGGGACGCACTGTTCGGGATCGCGCTCCAGCGGGAGGCCGAGGGCATCCTGGAAGGAGAGCAGGGATCGCGGTTCAAGTTCGCCGAGGCGAGGGACAAGTACCTGAGGGTGATCGTCGAGTATTTCGATAATCAGGAATTCCTCGCGAAGGCCAACTACATGGCCGGCATTTGCTGCAAGAGGCTGAAGGACGTCGAGAAGGATGCGATGGAACGGGCGATAAGGCACTGGAAGACGGTCGTCGAGGAGTTTCCCGACAGCGCGTTCAAGCAGAAGGCGGAGGAGGAGCTCGCCGCCGCCAGCGCGGGCGTCCAGAAGACCGACTCTTCGCCCGCGAAGGCGGACGCCGCGCCTGGTAAGGCGGGGGACGCTACGCCCAAGACGCCGGCATCAACCAAAACCGGGAGCGGACCGGCGGCGAAGACTGAAGACAAAAAGGCAGACGTGGACCTCCCCTGACGCGGCTGTCTATCTCGTCTTCCCGTCCGCTCCTTGCGAGTCCCCCTCGGGCATCGGTACATCCGGATAGTAATTTCTCATGCATTCCGGGCATATCCCGTGGCTGAACTTCGCGTCCGAATGTTCCGATATGTACTTCTCTATCCGCTCCCAGGCATCTGCGTCGCTGCGTATCTTGTGGCAGTGCATGCAGATCGGCAGTATGCCCTGGAGCGTCTTGACGTGCGCCAGGGCGTCTTCGAGCTGCCTGACCCTTCCGGCCAGCGCTTCCTGCAGCTCCAGCACTCGGCGCCCGACGTTTATCCTGGCCCGCAGTTCCCGAACGTCGTATGGTTTCGCAACATAATCGTTGGCGCCCGAATCCAGGCCGGCAATCAGATCCGTTTTCCCGATCTTGGCCGTAACGAGGATGATATAAGGCTGGACGCGCTTTTCGTCGCGCCTGACTCGGCGGCATATCTCCGTGCCGTCTATGCCTGGCATCATCCAATCGAGCAATAGCATTTTGAATGAGTCTTCCGATTGCAGGATGCGCCACGCTTCCATGCCGTCCGCTGCCGAGCGGATATCGTGTCCGCATTCCGCGACGATCCTTTCCAGCATTCGGCGGCTGACGGCGTCGTCTTCGGCGATCAGTATCTTCATGGCCTCAGACCTTTCCGCCGCAGGACGCGAACGAGGTCCGGATGTGATCCCTGACGCGTCCGAACTCGACCGCCAGCGCCGGCAGGGCGGCCCGCGCGTCGCTCAGCCTGCCTTCCTTGGCGGCCGTCTCGATCGTCATCGCCAGTTCGGAGAGCCTCTTGGCGGCGAAATTCGCGGCCGATCCCTTCATCGTATGCGCCTCGCGCTCGACCCTCCGCGCCTCGCCCCTCTCGATGGCGGCCTTCGTTTCCTCCACTCGCGCTGCGAAGTCCTCTATGAACAAGCCAGCGAGCCTTTCGCAGGCGGCCATGTCGCCGTCGAGCCTGTCCAGGAGCTCGCGGATCGCTACCGGCGGTTCCTGCGGTGCCGATGGGCCGTTTTTTCCATTCTCCCCGGGCAGAGTCCGGACCGGCGTAAGGTCGCGCCCGATTCCAGCCGGCGGCGTGCGCGCGGCGGCGGCGCGGGACGCTCCGGAAGCTTCGGCTCCGCCCGCCCCCAGTACCGACGCCGCGGATGCCAGCATGCGGCCTACCACGGCCGCCAGCGACTCCCTCGTCACCGGCTTCGGGACGTAGTCGTCCATGCCGGCCTCCATGCATTTTTCCCTGTCGCCCTGCAGCGCGTGGGCGGTCATGGCAACTATGGGAGTATGGCGGCCGACGACGCTCTCGTAGCGGCGGATAAGCTTAGTTGCTCGGAATCCGTCCATCTCCGGCATCTGCACGTCCATCAGGATGAGGTCGTAGGGGATCTTCCGCACGGCCTCCACGGCTTCGCGGCCGTCGGCGGCGGTGTCTATTCTGTAGCCGAGCCTCTCCAGGATGCGGACCGCAACCTCGCGGTTTACAATGTTGTCCTCGACGACCAGTATCCTGGGACGCCTTCCTTCGTTCCTCTGCGCGCCTGGCGATGGGACCTCGGACTGGGATGCATGTGACGCGACGGCTTTCCGGCGGCCGTCCTCCGGCCCAGCGGCTTCGGCGGGGCAGCCCTTGCGCGCCGCCGCCTCGGGAAAGGCCGTATCCTTCCCGCGTGCCCGCTCTGCCGTTCGCGCGGCGGTCTCACGTACGCCGGATCCGGCGGCCGCCGCCTCCCTTGGTGCCGGAGCAGGCGCGAGGATCGCCGGCGCGGCGGCTTTTCCGCCGTTGCGATGGATCGCTGAATCGGCGGGCCCGGCGTCCTTGCCCGAAGTCCATGTTGCCGGGCCGGCGGCAAATGCCGCGCGGGGCCTTTTCTTTTCCATCGCTTCGACCAGGGCCGCCCGCAGCATCGCGCTCCTTACGGGCTTCGTCAGCCGCGCGTCAAAGATGCCTGCGCTCGCCGCTTCCGACCGCTCGCGGTTGCCCCACGAAGACAGCAGCAGTATCGCCGCGTCGCGCAGGCACGGGTCTTCGCGGATTATGCGGGCAAGCGTCTCTCCGTCCATGGCAGGCATCATCAGGTCGAGAAGCACCGCATCGAACGGCCGCCCTCCCTGAGCCGCCTGCTGCAGCAAGGACATCGCCTCCTCGGGACCCTCCGCCGCCTCCGCATCGCACCCCCAGGACTTCAGCATTTGGCAGAAGACCTCGCGATTGGTCGCGTTGTCGTCAACCACCAGGACACGCGCCCCGGAGAGTTCGCCGGGCGGCGGGAGCGAACGCGAACCTCCGGATCGTTTCTCGAGCGAAACCGTGAACCAGAACGTCGAGCCTTTCCCCTCTATGCTCTCGACACCTATCTCGCCGCCCATCATCTCCGCAAGCCTCTTCGAGATCGCCAGCCCCAGACCGGTCCCTCCGTATTTGCGCGTCATGGACGCATCAACCTGCGAAAAGGACTGGAAGAGGTACCCGATCCGGTCGGCGGGTATGCCTATGCCGGTGTCGCTCACGCGGAACAATATCTTGGCGCAACCGGGCCGGGGCGAGGCGCCGTCGAGAGACACCCTGATGGCGACCTCACCCGCCTTCGTGAACTTTATCGCGTTGCCGATAAGATTGGTTAAAATCTGCCTGAGCCTTCCGGGGTCGCCCCGCGCGGCCGACGGGACGGATGGTTCTATCAGGCAGGCGATCTCCAGCCCCTTCTCGTGCGCCTTCGGGGCCAGCATCTCCACCGTATCCTCCACTATCGTTCGCAGATCGAAATCCACCGATTCCAGCTCCAGCTTGCCCGCCTCGATCTTCGAGAAATCCAGGATGTCGTTGATGACGTCGAGCAATGCCTCCCCGCTGGAGCGGATTATGCGGCAGTAATCGCGCTGTTCGTCAGTCAGATCCGTGCTCATCAGCAGGTCCGACATGCCGATCACGCCGTTCAGGGGCGTGCGTATCTCGTGGCTCATGTTGGCCAGGAACATGCTCTTGGCCCTGTTGGCCGCCTCCGCCGCCACCGCCAGGCTGTTGGCCCGTTCCATGGCCGCTTTCAGATCGGCGTTGGCCTTTTCCAAGGCCGCCTTGGCCGCCCTCAGCTCCTCTTCCGCCTTTTTCCTCACAGTTATGTCGCGCACGGTCGCCTGCAGGAAGACTTCATCGCCGACCTGTACGCGCGTCAATAGGACCGTCGCCGGGAATTCTTCGCCGTCAAGCCGCTTGTGCGTCCACTCGAAGAAGTGCGAGCCGTTTTTCATGGCGGTCTCTATCATCTCGCGTGCCTTTTCGGCCGAAGGCCGGCCATCGGGCTGGAATTCAGGCGAAAACTCCCACGGCCCCTTGGAAGTGAATTCCTCCACGCTCGATGTGCGGAACATGTTTACCGTGGCCATGTTGGCGTCGGTGAACTTCCATGATGGCGGGGCTAGGGTCATTATCGCGTCGCTGGAGGATTCGAAGAGTATCCGGAATTTCCTTTCGATGTTTTTGCTTGTCGCCTCCAGATGCTTGCTTTTCGTGATGTCCCGCACCAAACCTATGACGCCGATTATCTCGCCCGCGGCGTTCCGTTGCGGACCGTAGGTTCCCTCGACCCAACCGGAAATACCCGCCTGCGGGACGTAATATTGGGTCGGACCGGAGGATACTACTTCTCCGGCCAGCGCCCGATGAAGCAGCTTGTCTATGCCTTTTTCCCTAAGGTGGGGGAAAACGTCCAAGGCGCACTTGCCGAGCACCTCGCCGGCCTTCAGGCCGGATATCTTCTCCATGGCCGGGTTCCAGATGACATATCTTAGCGCCTTGTCGTAGACGATTATGCCTTCGGCCGCGTTGGCGATGACATCCATGCTGAAACGGCTTACCTCGGACAGGCTCCTAGATACTTTGCGCCACTCGTCTTCGACGCCGCACACCTTGCGGGAGGATATTACCACTATGGCTACGCCGAACAGCCATAGCAGGCCGTGGGACAGGCCCAGAGTCCCCATCGGGCCTTTGCCTGCTAAAGCGGCCATGCCCGCTGAGGTCGCTCCGCCGGACGCGCTTCCGGCAAGAGCCCCTCCGGCGCACACGTGCAGGGCGGCCGCATACGAACCGGCTATCGCTAGCGTCCATATCCCCAGCGCCACCCAGGAACACGAGCAAAGTCCCAGAAATCTCTTCTTGGCCTCCATGTCCAATCCCCCCCGCCTCTAACCTGTCCTGTCGTATCGTTATGCGTCACATGTCCGGCGACAACATATAATCCCCGGACAAAACCCGGACATTTCCCCCTCTCTTACATGCCGGAACTGACTGTCGCATCGGACACTTCCTGCAAACTGCGTTCCGCAATGCCGGGTGCGGGAAATTTTTTGAGGTTTTACGCAGCGGTATTCAACATTCGGAAATTGTGCTGTGGCGCCTTTCCATCAGCTTCGTAAATTCAATGCGGGCATCGGGTTTCGTAAGTCGCGGGAGGATCCTTTGAAAGACGCTATTAGAGAAAAAGCGCGCGCTTTCGGTTTTGACTTGTTCGGAGTCGCGCGGGCCGGGCCGGCACCGGATTTCGAATCGTTCCAAAGATTCGTGGCGGAAGGGCGCCATGGATCCATGCGATACTTGGAAAAGGGCGTGGATGTCCGGGGCGACCCGCGCAAAGGATTTCCGTGGGCAGCCTCGATCATATGTCTGGGACGCGCCTATGATTCCCCCAGGCTGGAAATTCCCGCGGGCTGGATAGCGGCATATGCCAGGGCGCGAGATTACCATAAGACGATCAAAGAAGCGTTGCGCAAGCTGACCGGCGCCGTGCGCGGCGAATTCCCTCGGGTTGGACGCATAAGGGCATTCGTGGATACCGGACCTGTGGCGGAGAAGGCTTGGGCGGCTCGGGCCGGGCTTGGGTTCTTGGGAAAAAACACGCTTCTTATC
>CALKMO010000253.1 GCA_937991785.1 uncultured bacterium
CGCCGCCGCCGGCGGCGAACCGACGGTCGATCCCCGCCGCCACGAACCGGATGCGCCGTCCGACGGGGACGAGCACTTGCGGATGTTCCTTCATGAGGCGGGTGAGGTGGCGCAGCACGTCATCGAGCTGGAGGCGCGCGACATGGCTCGCAGCCGCGAGGCGGAGGCTATCCTCGCCCGCGAGAAAGCCGCCAAGACGGAAAGCTTCTACTCCGATCTCGTCTACACCCTCACCAACCTGCGCTACGATGAACAGGAGGCCAGGATACTCTGGGTCAATCTGCTCGCCCACAAGGTCGAGATGTCCGACAAATTGGGAAGGAACGTAGGCATCCGCGTCGCGGCCCTGGACTACTTCCGCAACATCCTTGGCGCGCTGGACGACGTCAAGATAATAGATGCCGAAAAATACGTCGAGACCGCGCAGCTTGCCGTTACCGATGGTCTGACCGGAATTTTCAACCATCGCTACTTTCAAGATCGGCTCGCCCGCGACGTCCAGAGGGCGCGGGAGGACGGCGTGCCCGTCGCGCTGATAATGATGGATATAGACAATTTCAAGACCTACAATGATGTGAACGGCCACATAGCGGGCGACGTGGCGCTGAAGGAAGTCGCCGCATCCCTCCGCAAATCGCTCAAGCGCGACGACCTGCTGGCCAGATACGGCGGAGAGGAGTTCGCGGCAATACTTTACGGGGTGGACAAGGATCGCGCCATGCAAGTGGCCGAGCGGCTGCGCGGGATCATAGCGTCCAGACCGTTCCCGAACGAAAAGATCCTGCCCGGCGGCAAGCTCACCATAAGCTGCGGGCTGGCCGTCTTCCCGGACGACGCCAAGGATAGGAACGACCTGATCGCCCGCGCAGACGCGGCACTTTATCACGCCAAGCGCTCGGGCCGCAACAGAGTATCAGCCGTACCGGCCGACATGCGCAGGCATCCCCGCATACGGATTTCATTGCCGCTCAGCATGAGACCCGTCGAGAATCGGGAGGCATCGGCGATCGCGGGGCGTGCGGTGAACCTTTCCGAGGGCGGGATGAACATGATCCTGGATCGGCCTGTCGAAGTAGGCATGGTGGTTGAGATCGAACTGTCCTGGAACGGCGAGCGCATGGTGTTGACGGGGCGGGTGGTCTGGCGATTGACCGGCCCGGACGGTCGGGCGCAGATCGGGATCAAGTTCGTCAATCTGTGCGGCGGGCTCCGCGAAAAGCTCGAGAGGGCGATAGAGGCCTTTCGCGGAAGGTGACGTCCGGCGCGGGGCTTCGATAGTGCCGCCGCGAGGTTTCGGCGGCGGCTCGAATGGCGAGTCTTTCCCGCCGCTTGCGGGAGGGACGTCCGATCATAAGCGTGCAACCGGCTGGGGTGCATGGCCGTAACTGCATGAAGTTTTTAGCGTCGGGCACCGATGCTCTTTTCGGGAAGGGTTTGCCAGGGAGGCTTTTCCCGAGGAAGAGGGCACGGACTAAGCAATGAGTAGCGGAAGGGGGGCGGTTTGGCCGGCAATGTCGAGCTGTCGGACGTTACCGCCCAACCTTTTCCGCTTGTCCATGGCATCTGTACATTTGCGGCCATGTACCCAGCCGGCGGCCGCGAGTACGTTTTCGCTGGCGGAACTTCTGCGGAGGTGTAAATCTTTCCGAAATCGAGGCCAGGGATATCTTAGCCTCGACCACGAGGCCGGTCCCGCGCTTTCGAATGAGCGGACTGCGCCGGCGCCGGGGGAGGAAAAGGGCATAGGGCTGGGGAATAACAGGATCCTTCGAAAGGAGAAGATCGCCATGCGTTTCTGCGGGATCGCTGATGAGGCCGGCAAATCCATCGCGGAGCAGATCAGGGCACACAAGGAGCTGGGGTGGGATTTGATCGAGGTCCGCAACGTGGACGGGAGCAACCTGACGGACCTGCCGGACGACAAATTCGAAGCCACGCTCTCCGCCCTGAACGACGCGAAGATAAAAATCGCGTGCTTCGCCTCTCAGCTCGCCAACTGGTCTCGCCCGATAACAGGCGACTTCGCCAAGGATGTCGAGGAGCTGAAAAGATCCATCCCAAGGATGCACAAGGCCGGGACGAAGTTCATCCGCTGCATGAGCTACCCGAACGATAAAACTTCTCCCTGGCCCGACGACAAATGGCGCGACGAGGCGGTCCAGAGACTAAGGGAGCTGGCGAAGATGGCTGAGGACGGCGGCATCGTGCTGGTGCACGAAAACTGCTCGGGATGGGGTGGACAGGGGCCGAAGCAGATGGCGGAACTGTGGGAACGCGTCGGATCCAAGGCCTTCCAGCTCTGCTACGATACCGGGAACCTACACGGCAACGACGGTTGGGAATTTTATCTCGGCGCCAGGGAACATACGGTCCACGTGCACATAAAGGACTACAAACGAACGGCCGGCGGCAAGGAGGAGGATGCGTGTTTCCCCGGCGAGGGCATCGGTCGCGTGGGCGAGGTTCTGGCCGACCTGATGACGCGGGGCTACGACGGGGCGCTTTCCATAGAGCCGCACATGGCGTCCATCGTACACCTGCGCCAGGATGCGAAGGATCCGGATGCCGCATGGAACCTGTACGTCGAGTACGGACGCAGGCTCATGGCCCTGGTCCAGAACGTCAAGGGCGTCGCCAGGACTATGGTGATGCCGTCCGTCAAGGCCGGCGGCGCTAAGGAGAGGAAAAAGGCCGATAAGAAGGGCGGCGGCAGGAAGCGGTCCTGACCGGCAACGGCTTCGCTCGGATCGCTTGGCGGCCGGCCGCGGCATATTTCGGGATTTGGAGCGACCGGGGGCCGAACACAAACGCTCGTGAGGCGCAGCAAGGTTCGGACGCCACGGCAGGGGAAATTGTGCGTAACGATCCCGAATTCCGCCCGTCTATAACCGGGATGATGCCCATCATCTCGCGGCGGGATCGCCGGGTCGGGATTCGGCTGAGGGTCCAGGCGGCGACTCGTATGTGTCCGCCGGTCTTTTGTGGACAGCGGATCTTTCGCGGGTGGAGGACCGATGACCGAGGCGAAGATAAGGTTCGTTTGCATCAGGTGCGGCAAGTCCCTGGCGGCTGGACATGGCAGCGCCGGC
Source organism: uncultured bacterium (assembly GCA_937991785.1). Classification (GTDB taxonomy): domain Bacteria; phylum Planctomycetota; class SZUA-567; order H5-PLA8; family CALKMO01; genus CALKMO01. The sequence continues at coordinate 3,090 of CALKMO010000253.1, forward strand.
AAGATGGCGAAATGTCCCGGTTGCGGGACGCTGGTCAGGATACCGGGCATACCGGTCGCGGCGCCCCAAGCGGCCGCGCAGGCTGGCGCCGCGCCATCGGCTCCCCTCGTGTCGCCGGGCGTCGCGCCTGGGGCATCCCGCCCGCGGTTGGCGCCGGGCATCGCCGCGCCGGGAGTTCGCGCGCCGTCCCCGAATGCCGGCCGATCGGGAGAAGTGGCATCCGGCCCAGGGGCGGCGCTGGAACCCGACGAGCGGGCGGGGAGCGGCTTCGCCGCCGGCGCGGATGGATCGCCCGGAGCAGGCAGGGCGGCGGGGCGGGCGGGCGGCGGCAAGGTCTCCCGTTCCGAGGACAGCCCCGCCACGACCGTTCGCCGATCCAGACCGGGCATTCGCGCTCATCCGCCGGTCGTCGCGGGAGACGGCACAAGGATGGGAATCGCACGGCCGGACCCGGCCGCGGGGGAAGTCGGCGGGGAAGGAGAGAGCGGACGGTCAGCCGCCGCGGAGAACGAAACTCCGGCCGTCGAAGGCCCATCCGCCCCCGAACCCGACGAGCGGGCAGCGGACGCCTCCGGCGGCGAAGGACAGGTCGAGGTCCAAGCCCCGCCGGCGGACATGGTCGAAGCGAAGGATCCGGCGGCCGCCGCCGAGGTTTCCGCCGAAGGGCGGGAAAAATCGGGCCCGGCCGTTCGATCCAGAATCGCCGCGGGAGCCGGATCAAGGATCGGGATGATTGGGAGAAGGCTTGACCGCCCCGGCCGCGCTGACGGCGGCAGCGGGACCGCCCCTAAAAAACAAGTCGTATGGATACTTGCGGCCGCCGGCGTCTTGCTCTTGGCGGGGGCCGGCGCGGTTATTTCCCTGTTCCTCGACAGAGAGAAGAGGCGGGAGGCTATAGAAACCGCGGTCTGGAAGGCGGAGGAAGCCTACGGAAAGGGAAGGTTCGAAGACGCCGCGAAAGCCGCCAAGGCGGCATCGGCAAAATTGAAGGTCGAGGGATCGCTCTTCGCGCCGGACCGCGGACAGACCCTCCAGAAAACCGTGGAGGCGATACTCGCCGATTGCAAGACGCTGGACGAAACGACGGGAAGCCTTCGCGAATCGAAGGATCCGGCGACCATCAAAAAGGCGATAGAGGAAAAGCTGGCCGAAGCCTCGAAGTCGGAACGCAGGAAGTCCCTGCGGGACGCCCTCGCCGAACTGTCGAAGGAAGCCGACCGCAGGATAGAGGCTGCGCGGGCGGCGAAGATCAAGGAGATGCTGGATGCGGCCGACAGGAGCTACCGCGAGGGCCGATTCGATGAGATGGCAAAAGCTCTCGACGAGACCGATTCGATAATCGCTTCCTCTCAGACCAGCGCATCCGATGCGATAAGGGCAAGGATCGCCGAGTACCGCGGCTACGCCAAAATGGTGAAGGAGGCCGAGGAGCTCCTCGAGAAGGCCGCACGAAACGATTCCGAAGCGCGGGAAAAATTGGAGAAGGCATTCGCGGAAATAGCCGTTACCGACGAGAAGAAGCGGCCGGTCCGCGACAGGCTCCAGGCGCTGGTGGCCAAGCTGCCGCCCAAGAAATCTCCGGAGTCCGAAAAGCCGCCCGAAGACGCCTCCGAGAGGGAAGTCCCCGCCGAAGCGGATTCAATCGTTGCGGACGCCTCGTCGCTGGAGCAGATCGGGCAGGTCCTGGCCAAGGCCGACTACGGCATATCCAAATACGAGGGGGTGGATAAGGCGCGACGCGGCATAAAGATGAGCCTCGGCGGGAGGCAGGTTCTGGTCCGATTCGTCAAGGACGGCATAACGTTCGAGGCCGACGGGCTGCGCGCGCTCCTTCCCTGCAATCCCCGACAGATGCTGTTTCATATATCGGCGCCGATCAAGGGGATCCTCGGCCTTAGAGAACAATTCCGATCGGCAGGTCTCGATCCGGCCTCCGGGGGCGAATGGCGGATCGCCGTCAAGACGCCGTTCCCGGAGCCGGCCATAGTGCGGGAAGACGGTGATACGGCCGAGATCTTCACGCGCGGC
>CALKMO010000254.1 GCA_937991785.1 uncultured bacterium
GAGCAGATCACCGTCGGGCACCGATTCGAGAAGCCGGCGGATGGTTTTGATAGAAGGGGTATCCTCCAGGTTCTCCCATGCGAACAGCGATGGCTGGATCTGGCGCGTCCTCATTCGGATTCTCCTTTTCCTTCCCGCCGGCTCGCTTCTTTCTCCGCGTCTTGCGGTTACCCTGCCGGTTCTCTCCCTTTTCTCTTTTCTCTTCCTTCTTCCAGCTAACTTCTTCCTTCCGGCCGTTGCGTTTGCGGCGGTCCTTTTAAACATACACAGCGACGCATATCCGCGCAAGAAAAAAAGTGGGGTAAAAATCGAGAAAAACGGCGTTCCTGCGTGATGCGCTCACTATGAAGCGTTGGGGTAAAGCCTCCCCGAGTCCGCGGAAATCTCCCTATCGTCCGTAAACAGCGCAACCGGCTCATTCAGGCCAGCGGAATCTTGACATTGCCGCAGGGTGTTGGTAAAAAGCTGGAGGCTGCATACGGTGCGGCCGGTTGCGCCGGGGTTAAGGGCCCGCCAATCCGCGGGGTCGCGAGCTTCCGAGCGCGCCCGGAATGCCCCGATAGCTCAATGGATAGAGTACCGGCCTCCGGAGCCGGTGATCCAGGTTCGAATCCTGGTCGGGGTACCATCGGCAGCCGGTTATCTTTTCATAATGCCCTTTTCGTTATCCGGTTCATATAAAAAGAGGTGGCGTCAAGCTGCACTTGTCCCTGATCGCCGGACCGGCACACCGCTGCCTGCACTTAGAGCAGCCTGCCGGAATCTTAAGAGCTTCAGTCCGGCGTACTATTTGTCCGCAGCATCCTGAACCGGGCCGGTGGCGTTACATGTTGCGGTAGTAGACCTGCAGACAGAGCGTGCAGAGTGCAGTCGAGTATACGATGCCGCCATGCCTGCTCCACTCGTCGTTCGGTCTGAACGAACCGTCCTTGCATTGGAGAGTCAGCAGGGCATCTTTGATGATGTTGTTCCATTCGGCCCAATCGGTGCCGCCGGCCATGAACTGCCCGTAGATCGCGAAGTACCAGCGGTAAGGATCGAACGCAATGGCCCTTTTCTCAATGTCCTGCTTATCCTTAGCCTTCCACGATTCGCCCCACGCCTTGTCTATTTTCGGCAGGAAGGCGTTCAACTTTTCCCGAGTATCGCGCATTCTCGGGGCCGTTATATGTTCGCCGAGCATCTGGCGGACCATCAGCGACACGCCCAGCATGGAAGGGAAGATCTGGCGGTCGAAATTCGAGTCGTAGGCCACTACCCCCCTGTCGTCGGTGGCGTCAAGGAACCATTTTTTGGCCTTGTCGAGGGCTGCCTGCGGAACATGTATCCCCGCCTGGCGGGCAGCGAGGATCGCCTGGACGTGCCATGCTGTGACGGACGAATCCACGCGCTGGCCGGCCCTGTCGGTGTAGTCCCAGCCGCCCTTTTCGCGTTGGAAGCGAAGGCTGTATCCGACGGCCTTACTGGCAGCCTCGCCTACGACCGGATCGCCCGTTATGCCGTAGGCCTCGGCAAGGGCGAGCGCCGCCATGCCGTGATTGTACATGAAATTTCCTTCCTTCGGGCCGACCAGGCCGGAATTCTTATCCTGCTCGCCCAGCAGGAAGGCGACGCCCTTCCTGACCGTGTCCCTGTATTTGCTCCTTTCGATACCCGCGTCGGATACCCATGAGTGGCCGTCGCCGAGAAATGCCAGCAGCGCCAACGCGCTGACACCGACCCGCCCCCACTGAGTTGAGCCGGTTTTATCCTGGTCCTTCTCCAGAGGCAGCTCCCTGGCGGCCACCGGCCACGAACCATCGACGTTTTGCTTCCTGCTCAGGAACGCCAGCGCCTGCGACACCGCCCTGTCCGTGTTGGCGTCGCCGCCGTTGGCGTTTCGGAGCTGCGATCTAAAAGGTTCCTGCCTATGCCCAAACCCTCGGACCGGAGCCTCGCCGAAAGGCCTGAACCGGAAGGGATCGTGGTAGGCGGAGGCGGGCGGTTTGAGCGGGGGGACCGTGGCGGGCGGGGCCTGAACATAAGGCGTAAGCTCGCCGTCAAACCTGACCTGGCCCTCGAAATAGTCGTTGACGCACCATATTGCGACGCCGGCCAATATGGCGACGGCGAGCGCGAACTTCAGATAGAGTTCTATCTGTTGTCTCTTGCGTACCGCAGCATCCGCATGCACGGACGCCGCGATTTGGTCGAACTGCACCTCAACCTTGTACCCGCAGTGCGGACAGTAGCTGCGGCGGATGGGTATGTTCATCCCGCAGTTGGGACAATCCATGCGCCCGGCCTCGCTTCTCCGCTTCACTCAAAGTGCCGCGGCCCGCTTCTGTCGCTAAGGGCCTCGGCGCGCGCCCGACATGGCGCCTCTCAAATTACCTGACCTCGAACTCCACCTCCAACAAACTCGAATTCCCGCTCGCGTCAGAAGCCTGCAGCGTCCACTTATACTTTCCTTTCGCCAAGTCCAGCGGCGGCGATATCCTGAATTTTTCCGTCATCAGCGTTTCCGATCCCGTCTCGCCGAATTTGTATTTGTACTTGCCGGCCGCTATCACCGAAAGATTCACGGCGGGGGCGTCCGACGCCGAGGTCAGCTTCAGGTTGACCGACTTGAAATCCACTCCCGACTTGGCGTCGCGCACGGAAAATTCGAACGCCGGCCTCGGGCCGTCAACCAACGCGCCGTCTCCGGGTTGGCACGAAAGGATCGGCGGATCGCCGTCGGGGCTGAGCGTCACCTGGCGTTCGACGGAATTGCCCAGGGCATCCCTGGCGGCGAACTTTATGACGGTTTCTCCCTTAAGTTCCTCGGGTGCCGGGAGGCATACGATCTCGGAGCCGACGAGTTTGTGCTGCGCGGCGACGCCGTTGACGGTCACGGCGCAATGGCTTTCCTTCAACGATATCGGGCAGGAGCGGACGGCGATTGAGGCCGACAGGATCGGCCTCGTTCCCCACCATCTTCCCCCTACAGGTCTTATCCATATCACTTCGGGCGGACGCCCGACAGCCCCGATCATCTCATCGAGGGCTTTCCGATCTTCCCCGGCGATCGTCCCTGCGCTGAGGTATCTCTTCAGTTCTTCGGCGGCATCGGCGTATTTACCGAGCACGCTCTTGGCGTGAGCCGAGGCGCGGAGCAGGCGAGGGTCGTCGGGCGCGATCGAGGCGGCCTCATCAAGGATCGAGAGCGCGGCCTCCAGGCTGGCGCCCTTAGGGGCAAGTCCCATCGCGGCGCGCCAGCGGTGGCATAGGGCGATCCTGAGGGCCAGTTCAAGTCGCAGCTTCTTGTCCGATTCCTTGGCCCGATAAAGCCTCGAAAACTGGGTTTCCATCTGGGTGAGCAAGGCGCTGAGCTTCGATGCGGCCTTCGCGTCTATGGCCGGCGCCAAGCCGGCGCCTTCGTCCGCCGCCGGCCGCCCGAAGGGGCCCGCCGGACCGGCGTCGGCCGCCAGGTCCGGAGCGGATATCTTGTATTGTTCGAGCGCGTCCGCAAAAAGCCGCTCGTACACGGCGACCAGATTCATCCCCGTCACGGCGTCGCCGGGTTTCGCCTCCCACGCCTTGGTCAGGTATCGAATCGCCTTTGGTGCAATCGTGGCAGCATATTCTTCCGGTCCGACGACATCGCGCCGCAAGTGCCACCCGACGCCGGCGGCATTCAGCGCCCTGGCCTCGTAGGTTCCGAACTTCGGCCATTTCGCTTCCAGCCTTTCGAGTATTTCGACCCTGGCCTTGTCGTCCACGTTCGGATCGGGAAGACTCGCCACCGCAGTGACCTTCCTGTTCTCGATAGGCACCTGCCATTTCGGGCTGGCGTCCACCGCCATCTGAAAGTATTTGTCGGATTCCGATACGCGTCCTATCCTGGCCAGCGCCACGCCGAGCCCGTTGTATATCTGCCGCGCGGCCTCCCTGCCGGGCGGGATGGCCGCCGCCTCCTCGAGAAGCTTCACGGCGCGCTCGGCGCTGCCTGCGTCGTCTTCCTCGTGGAGCAGGAGCAAGCCCAAGTTGGCGGCCGCCTCCGCGCAGGACGGGTCTTCGGCAAGCGCCTTTTCGAAGGCTTCGCGCGCCGCCTTCCGGCCCTTCTCTATATTCCTCCCGCTCGCCCCGGCTATCGCCGCGCCTCCTCTACCGACCCACGCTAGCGCCTTCTGGCGCCTGGTCAACTTGGGCAAATTGAGGATCTGCGCGTAGGCGCGTTCCGCCTCGGCGTGGTTGCCGGCACCCAAAAGCGCTCCCGCGTGGAGCCAGCGGATATCGAAACTGTCCGGCCGTATTTCAGCGAGCTTCCCGGCGTACTCGGCGGCCTCGGCCATGCTGGACGGCGAACCGTCGAGCGTCGCGCGCCAAGCACGCTCCCCCAAAAATCCCTCCGCGCGCTTGCGGGAGCCTTCGAAGAACAGCTTCAGGTCAATGAGCAGTGCGGCCAGTATAGCCGCCGCAAGGGCGACGACGCGCCAAGAGATATCAACCGAACCTATTTTCATCGGCGCCCCGACGTCATTGTCCGTCGCGCAGCGCAATGGCCGCGCCGGCGCCGTAGCGCAGAGCGACCGCGCGCCGCTGCCGCGGACGTCCTACCCTTTAAGCCTACCCCATATGTAGCGCGACGGTACGATTCCCTGACATTCCATGTCAATCGCTCCGGAGGGATTGTCGGCCAAGAGGAACACGCATCCCCCTGGAACGCGCGTCGGAGGAATCTTCCGCTTAGCTACGTTTATCTTCGTCCCGGGATGGGAAAATTCCCTGCCGTCCACCTTTAGTTCCTTCCCATCCGACTCTACCTCCTGGCCGGCCTTCGCCACAACCCGCGCCACCATCGCCTCGGACGGCCGCGCCGGCGGGAAATACGCCACCACATCGCCGGGTTTGAGATCGTCCGCCGACCTGACGTCCCGCTCTATGCGATATTTCCCGGGGGGGAACGCTGGCGCCATCGAGTCGTTGTCGCCGGCGATCTCGACACGCGTCATCCGCTTGGCGAACTGCTCGACAGCGATCACCGCGACAAGCACGCCCATGAACTTTAGGATTCGGAACAGATCTTCGCGCAACATAGGCAACCTCGGCGCGCCCCGGCTGATGTTCGATGCTGAATCGAGCGCCCGACGCGCGATCCTCCCCCAGCAGGCTTTACGTGACGCTTAAGAACCGTATACGTTCGGAAGACTTTTGTCAAGGACCAAGGAGCCGGTTGGAGCCGGTTGCGCTGTCTGCGGACGATAGGGAGATTTCCGCGGACTCGGGGAGGCTTTACCCCAA
>CALKMO010000255.1 GCA_937991785.1 uncultured bacterium
TGCTTCGGCTTGCGCTTGGAGGGGCGCAAGCCGAAACCCAGCGCTCAAGAACGGACACTTTATGGATATGGAACCTCTTGGAAACGAAAATCCAAACCCTTAGGAGATCCGGGTTATTGTTTTAACGGGCGCGAAATGCAATCTGCCGCATTTAACGGCAAAGGGCCGGCGAAAGAAAAAAACTGAGCATCCCCGGATTACGCTCTCGTTGTTGCGGAGTATAATGCGCAGGTGGCGGAGGAGGCCGCGGGGACGGCGAAGCTTTTTTGCCGCCGAGTGCGGCTGCCATCCCGTCGCTTTCTGCAAACGTAACATCCTAACGGATGGCCGGCGTTTCCGCCGTCCGGCTTTCGGTTTCTTTTCCGCAAACCGGAGAGGGGGGCCTGCGATGGGGTGCATGACCGCGGATGTGCAGATGAATCGGGATCGCAGATAAGCGTCTTTTCTTTCCGCTTAAAGGATACCGCCATCCTCGCGCCCCGGGCAAAAGCTCTCCGGCAAGCCCTTTCGGGAAAACTGCACCAGCATCCAAGCCATAAACGTTGTGCAGTTACGGCCATACACCCGGCCTCCGCCGGCGATGATACGGCGGAGGAATCGCTTGCCTTGCATCCTCTCCCGATACAGAATGCGCGTCCGCCGTGGAATGCGAGCAGCCCCCGGCGGCGCGGCGTTAGGTCTGTGGAGAGCGGTTCTCTCAAGGGCGATGCGGGAAGACCTGGCCGCGGCCGGAGGACTCCCTCGGCTTTGCCGCCCGTTCCCCGCGGCTGCAGGAAGACTCATTGGAGGCTTGGCGGAAAAATGGCTCCAATACGTACTACGGTGCGGATAGGCGCGGAGGCTGTCGGCAGGCTGATCGAGGGTATCGGTCTGGTTTGGAACGACGCCTTCGGCATGGGTGGAGACACTGGAGCCGGGAGGAAAGACTACCCGCTCGACACGCCTACCTATCCTCTGCTTAGCGATGAGGAGCGATGGAAGATCCTGCTGCATGATCTGTCGTGCCTCAAACCCGGATGGATCAGGTTCATGCTTCCGCCCGAGGGGATAACTACGAAGCGCGGCACCATAGACACCGATTCGGTTCACTTCGAGCGGCTGGCCAAGGTGAACGCTTGGGCGCAGGCGGCCGGCGCCAGCATAGCGCTTGACTTATGCCTGATCCCCAGGCACCTGCAAATGCGCGGACCGGATCCGGCCGGCGGATGGGCGAAAGCCAACAAGGCCCCCGCTGACGTGGACCTGTACAGCCGCACCTTCGTGCGCCCGGTTGTGAGCTTCCTTATAGAGGAGATGCGGCTGGACCAGCTCAGGTACATAAGCCTTGTCGACGAGCCTTTCGAAGGGGGCGCCTTCCATGCGCCCGGGGCTGACGCCTTCGCCCTTCATGCGGCGGCGCACCGCGCCGTAAGGCGGGACCTGGCCCAGCGCGGTTTCGTCCCTCAACGCCTGCAGATGACCGGTCCCGGCACGCGGTCTCCGGTTTGCTGGCCCATACCAGACTTTCACGCCAGGGGTCTCGACCTTGATCCTTACCTCGACGCCTACGATGAGCACTGCTACGTCGCCAGGCTCGACAGGCTGCCTCCCTGCGGCAACGACGACTCCATCCCGATGGACGTCCTGACGCGCCATTTCCTCGGCCCGCACGCAGCCTATGCAGCGCGCAGGAACAAGCCCTTCTTCCTCTCGGCCATAGGCACCACCTACTATGGCTGGCGAAAGGGCGACAGATACGGTCCTTCGACCCACGAGGCCTTCATCACGGAAGCCGAGCTGATAATACGGTCCATGCCGCTGGGCGTAGGAGGTTATCTGCGGTACTGCTTCCTCAACCCGGGCGACATTGACGGCGCATGGCAGCTTGTGGACACAGCCGACGGCTCCTACCGAAGGTGCGGGCATACCTTCTATGGTTACGCGAACCTGTGCCGGTACGCGCGCCAGAACTCCGAGGTCTTGGCCGTCGAAACCTCCTCCTCGGGCGAAAAGCCGGGCAACGTCCACGCCTGCGCGCTCAGGAAGGTCGGCGGCCAGCTTACGATACTGGTAGTGAACGACCATGAATGCGAGAGCGCGACGGTGGAGTTACGGCCGGCGAGGGCTTTCGCAAGTCGGAAGCTGCAGCGGATCATGACGTCGCGCGCGGTATGGCACGAGCCGGGGCCGACGTTTTTGATCGGGAGGCGTTCGCCGATCTTTGCCGACGAAATCCCCCCGATGTGCCTTGCGGTCTATGCCGAGATGCCATACGAAGACATAGCTCGATGAAGGATCCCCATCCTCGTCAAGTCCGCGCCGCGCGTCCGGCGCGGCGGCGCGTCCGGAAGCGAAGAAGATGGATCGCCGGGAAAAGCGGTCGCATGAAATCCCTCGGAAGTCCCTAAACTCTGCGGATGGGGACCGCGCCCTGACGATCGGTCGAAGGCGATGTCGGAAGAGAGGTTCGAGACGGGCGGCCTCAGTCGCGCAAGTCCCGCACCACGGCCGCGAGCCCCCAATTGGCGTGGCCACCCGAATCGTCGCCGTCCGGACCGAAACCGGTAACCAGCGTTATCCTAGCCGCCCCGGCTATAGGAACGGATACAATCCTTGGCGGATCCTTGCCCGTCATCGGTCCGGACCGGAAGACCTCTTTGCCGTCGGCGAGCACCGCGAATTCGACCTCGCCTCTTCCCCTCGCTGCCGCGTCAATCCCGCATACGGCCACCAGGCGCCCGTATGCGCCTCCGGTCTCGTAAACGATCTCCGACCGCGAATGGACTCCGATCCCGGCATCGAAGATCCAATCGCCCGAGCGCATGACATTCCCGCTCACGGCCAGGTCCATCCTATGCGGGAAAGATGCGTCGAACAGCGGGATATGTTTTGCGGACTTCGGCTTTTTGGCGGACAGGAATTCCGCGCGTCCGCCCTCAAAGTGCATGTGCATGAGCAGGCGGCGGGGAACCTTGACTGTGCCGGCGGCTCCGCCTTCCATGAGCATTTCGCCGGCATCCAGCCGCAGTATGTCCCCCCGCAGCAGGTCGCCGTTTTTCAGCCGGATTACGGCGAGGGGCGCGCGCGCCGATTTCCCTACTGGGGGTTCAACGCCGCCATCTCCTCCCGCCGCCCTGTCCTGCAGGCGGCAATGTATGCGGGTGACAATGTTTCGCTGGAGTCTGCGGATTCCCTCCTTGCCGCGATACGAAATCTCCTCGGCATCGACCCGCAGCATGGCCGCGGGCACCTCGTCGCCGTTGGCCACGAATATCCTGTCCTCACGCCCAGGGCCTTCCGTGCCGCCGTCGGCCATGGCGAGCGCCGCGGCTTTAAGTTCGCCCAGACGCACGGGGGTCAAATATATCGCGGCGATCCTGTCGCGCGGCAGGTCCACGATCCCCAGGCTTTCGGATGCGAACTGGAATGAGGTCGAGCCGGCAGATCTTATCTCGCCGGCCAGCGCGGTCCCGTCCGCCAGCAATACGGCGGACGACAGGCGCTCCGGCAAATTCCCCTTGGCGAACCTGACGGCCAGCACGTCTGCCGCGGCGACCATCCTGTCGCCCAGGCTTACGCTGCCGCGTTTGCCGATGTGCACCGTCCGTTGGATCGTCGAACCGTCGGCAAAGATAACGTCGTCGGGCAGAACCGAGCGCGCTGCGAGGGCCGCGGCTGCTAAAGACGCCAGCGCGGCTCGCAAGGAGAATCGCGCGACCGAACGGTATGGGATCGCGGGGGCGGACTCCGCGGCGGCCGCGGAAGGCGCAGCGGCGCCGGGATGCGCCGAGGACGCCGAAACCGCCTCCCGCCGGTCCCGATCGGCTACGCCGTAAAGACCGGATGGGATCATCTTTGATAGATCGGCAGATATCTGTAGGGGATGGCCATGATCTTGATCGCCCACGCCGTACCGATAAGCCCGCCCGGAGATTCGACGCGGAAGGCCCCCGCCTCGCTTCCCTCTTTTATCTGCCTTCTCACCAGTTCCGCAGAGATGTCCTTGTACCACGATGCCCACTGCCCCTTGAACTGCTGGTGAAGTCCGGCTTGGTACATCGCCTGGGCCGCGTAATAATGTCCGTACATCCACCAATGCGAGTCCTTTTTGTTCTTCCTGGCATGGACCAGGAAATCGAGGCCCGGCTTGACGGCGGCCGGCTTATATTCGCCGCAGACCTGCAGCGAAAGGACCGCCGCCGCCGTGTTCGAAAACCTCGGCTCCTGCCCCCCGGAATTGTAGCAGTAACCGTACATGCCTTCCTCTATCGTTTTGCTCCTGCAATATTCCACGAAGCCGATCGCGCGTTTTATCGTTTCGGGGGGTACGGCGATCCCGGCGTCCCTGGCGGCGCGTAGGGCCATCAGCTGCATGATCGTGATGGATATGTCTCCGGGACGGCCGTTGGGGACATAATACCACGAACCGTTATCGGCCTGAGATTGGACCTGCAATTGTATGGCGCGCCTGAGCGTCTGCCCGATGCGCGGGTCCTGCGTGTGGCCCCAAGCTTCGGCGAGGCAGAGGGTGGCCAGCCCGTGATTGTACATCACGCCATGACCGGTCCTTTCCTTCATCAGGAGGCCCGATGGCTGCGCGCTGTTCAGTATGAAGTTCACGCTCCTGGCGACGTGCCTGCCGTATTTGCCCTCCCCGGGCAGGTTGCCGACGGACATGAAAGCCATGCACGCCGAGGCCACCCCGCCGGTCAGGTTCCCGTGCTCGGCGCGGAAGGTTCCATCGGAGTTCTGGATGCGCGCGAGGTAGGCCAGTCCCATCTCTATCGCCGCCTTGCCTTCGCGGCTGACCTCGACCTCCTCGGCCGCCGGCACCGGCCAAGACGCCAAGACTGCAGCGGCCAGCGCGATCGGCGACGCTAAAACAATACATGCCTTCGCTATCGGATCCTTCCCCATCTCGCCCTCTACCTCCGCGTCAAAACCCCGATCAGACGCATACAGATAGTCCCTGTCGCCTCTATTCGGCGCTATCCGTCACCTTGCGGCCTGGGCGCCGAGATTCCTGTAATAGAGCTTAAGCATCCGCGCGTACCTCTCGGGGAACTGGGTCTTCCTCGCCTGCTCCACCTCCTCCCTCTCCTTCGGAGGAAGGTTGACATGCCACGAATCGGTCCCGGCGTCGGTGCGGGATTTTCCGTAGTCCACCGCCTGGATTCCGCCTTTGTGATCCTTCGGGTTTTTCTTCTGCTGCTGTTGCTGCAGAGCTATCTGCTGCTGTTTTTGCTGGTCCTGCTGCTGATCCGTCTGCTGCTGGGCCATTTGCTGCATAGCCTGTTGCATGGCTTGCTGAGCCTGCTGCATGGCCTGCATAGCCGTCTGCTGCTGCTGCTGGGCACTCTGCTTGTTTTGCTGTTGCATCTGTTGGGCCGCTTGCTGCATGGCCTGCTGGGCCTGCTGCATGGCCTGCTGAGCCTGTTGCATAGCCTGCTGCGGCTGTTGCGGTTGTTGTATCTGCTTCGTCATCTCCCTATGTTCGGCCATCCGCCGGGCCATATCCGCCTGCTGCTGTGCTAGTTGCGAAAGCTTCTGCCCTTCCGTCTGTTCTGTTTGTTCGTGCAACTGCTGCTGTTTTTGCATCATGTCGGCGAGTTCAGCCGCCTGCATTTCCATCGCTCTCTGCGGATCCGCCTGGGCGAGTTGCTCCATCGCCTGCCGCTTGGCTTTGTTCAGGCTGTCTATAGCCTTCTGCTGCGCCTTCATGGCGCTTTGGCGGCTGCTCTCGTCGTTGCGCTTAAGGGCCTCGGCCGCCTCCTTCATTGCCTCCGATGCTGCCTTCGCTTCGGCCGCAGACTGCTCCATCGCCTGCTGCATTTCTTCGGCGGCCTCCGCAGCCGCCTCGGCCAGTTCCCGTTCGGACTTTTCCAAAGCCTCGGTTTGATTCGGGGGCGCCTTGGCCGTCTGGTCCTTCAAAGCTTCCTGCTTCGCCGCCATCTCGCTCAGTTTGTTTATCGCGTCTTCCATCTTCCTGGCTAGCTCGGATCCCTGCTCGGCCTTCGCCAGCTCCTCCGCCGTCTTCCGTATCGCCTCATCCATCGCCTTCAGTACTTCCTCCTGGTTCCTGAGCGCGTCCTTCACGGCTTCACGGTTCAGCTTTTCAGCAGCCTCCTCAGCCTTCCGCGAGGCGGATTCGACTTGCCCGTCGGGATTCTCTCTGTTCAGCTTATTCAGTTTCTTAGCTATATCCGCCTGCTCCTCCGCGCTTCGTTCCAAAGCCTTTGCGTCCGGGTTCTTTTCGTCTATCTTTTCGGTATCGCTCTTGACCGCCTCCTGCCTGTCCCTTAGATCCTTCAGGGCCTCCAGCCTGTCCCTCAGCTCGGCCGCCGCGTCCCGCACGTCCAGTTCCTTTTCCGCCTTCGCCAGGGCATCCTTGACGTCCTCCTGCATCCTTTCGGCCGATCGCACCTTGTTTTCCTCTATCTGGCGGGCGGCATCCTTGGCGTTATCGGATGCCTTTTCGCGCTCCAAGGCATCTAGCGCCCTCTTGATCCGCTCGGCCTCCTTCCTGTCGGCCGACTCCATGCTGGAGGCCAGATCGCGCAGCTCCCTCTTCATCTCCTCCAAGGCGTCGGTCACGTCGCGCTGTTTGTCCGCCGCAGCCTTCAGGTCGGCCTTTTCCTGGGCGTCGAGATCGCGCTTCTGCTTGCCTTCCATTTCGGGGTTTTTGCGGCGGGCGTGCTGAAGTTCCTTCTGCGCCTCCTCTTGCTTCTTCATCAACTCGCGGATCCTGCCGGCTGCCGTCGAGGCGCCGAAATCCCTCCGGGCAGCTTCCATCAGATCCTTGAGCCGCCTTAGTATCGCCTCCTCGCCCCGCATCGCCTCGGTCAGCCGCCGCCGCTTTTCGTCCTTCGCATCTTCGCGCCTGGCGGTCGACAACAGATCCAGGATTTTCCGCGAATCTTCGCGTCCGATCCTGCCGAGCTTTCCCGCATTTTCCTCTAGTCGGTCCCGGCCCTGCATATCAAGGGCGTTTATCTTCAGTTCGTCGATCGCCGCCTTGATGTCCTCGGACGCCTGTTCGCTCATCTCGCCGACCCGTCCTTGCGACTGCTCCGCCGAACGGATCGTGCGCGAGGCATCCTCCTGGGCTATAGCGGCTGCGGCGGCGGCGACCGCCGCGCCGGCCGCCAGGATGAGCGATCGCGAGATTCTCATGTGTTTCTATCCTTACTTTTGTGCCGTCAAGCCGTCGGTCCGCAAAAGGAAGAAGGCGCGCAACAGACTTAGAGCAGAAGGCCGTCTACCTCTAGCGCCGC
>CALKMO010000256.1 GCA_937991785.1 uncultured bacterium
CCGATCGAGGAAGGCCCGAAATATGTGATAGAGGTGCTTGAAGGTGCTGGGAAGGGGAAGGTATTCGCGCTGGCGGAATTCGGCAGCCAAGCGATCGGCATAGGCAGACATTCGTCCAACCTGATCCGGGTGGAAGATGAGGCGGCCAGCAACTACCACGCCGAGATATCCAAGGAACCGATCGGATACGTGTTGTCGGATCTTAGTTCGACGAATGGGACCAAGGTTAAGGCGCCGGGCCAGGCGGAGTTCGAGCGGATAGTAAGGACGCCACTGGTCCCTGGGATGCAGATACGCATCGGCAAGACGATCCTTGAGTACAAGAACGTCGGCAAGCCGGTCGAAGACGACCGCATCTTGGCTACCGTGGCCCTTGACATGGACAGGCTCGCCGACCACCTGAAGGAAAAAAAGAAGGCTGGCGCGCCGAGGACGGCATTGTTTGCGGCCTTCCTGCTGGCCCTGTTTGCCGGTACGGTCTACGGCGTGGCATACCTGGCAAGCGGCGGAGGCTGGAACGGGAAGAAAGCCGACAAGAAGGACGGGACGCACGAGGTCAGAACGGTGATGGCGGTGAGCAACCCGTCTTTCCACGAAGGTGTGGAGGATTTCGGCGGTGCGCCTAAGGGATGGCGGGTAATCAAATCCGACCCCAAGGCCGCCGTTGGAGTGGACGCCGGGCAGGATTGCAACCCGGAGGCGCCTAACAAGTCGGCTGCCGTCATAAGGAAGTCGCCGGATTCCCCGCTGGGCGGCGTCACGTGCTTGGAAACGATTGACGACCTCGATATCCGGCCCGACGCCATTTATACCGTCGGAGCCACCATGAAGAACGAGGGAGACGGGGTCTTTGGTATAAGGATGGTTTGGATTAAGGGCAGCCGCCGCCTCACTTCCCTGATAATGGCCAAGTCCGGCTTCTTCACGAACTGGGATGCAAGGTCCGTGGACGTCAGGCCGCCGGCATGGGCCGAGAGGGCCAGGATTCAGCTATTCGCCGCCGGAAGAGACGGGAAGACGTATTTCGACGACGTAAAGTTCGCCGTCAAGGGCCGCGCAGAAGGCGAGATGAAGGATCCGGCGATCCTTTACGAGGGCGTAAAGGTTTGCTTCGAGGACGCCGCTGGGGTATTCCGGGTCGTCTCCGGCGGGCAGGACGCCGTCGAAGGGGGTACGCTCGTATTCGAGACTCCCGACGGCCAGTCGAGCTGGGACCTGTCGCTGGGGAAGGCTGAAGCGCCGGAGATTTCCTCCGAGAAGGTGTCTTTGAAGGGCCAGATATTCGACTTCACAATGCAGGACTGGGTGTCGTACGCGATCGAAGGCGCGGGCGGCGCAGCTGGGGTGGCGGTGAGATTCGGCGCTCAAAAGTCGGCTACCGGCACTGGGGCCAGACCTTCGCTTAGGTTTAACGTCGTGGCTCCGGTATCCCAAGGGGATATCGAGGCGGTTACCGGCGCGGCGACCGAGAGGATACCGCCGACTCAGGCGAGGAAACTCTCCGGCGTCCGCGAGCTGCTGTTCAATGCCGACAGGTCTCCGCAGCTATGCGTTTCGTTCAAGGTTCCGGCCGAGGTGAGCCTGCAACCGCAGGGAAATCGGCGCGTCGTGTTGGTGCGGATGGGCGAAGAGATGGAGATCGAATTCTCAAGGATCTCGACGGCCAGAAAACACGAGGCGGAGGCGGCGCTCGCCGAACTGACCCGCGCACGTTTGGCATCCAAGTGGGCCGATGCCTGCAAGGCGTTCGAAACCTTCGAGAAACAGTTCGGCCTGCGGTTCCCGGATATGCTGGACAACGCCCGGCGGCAAATGGCCGAGATCCAAGGCAAGGCAGCCGAGGCGGAAAAGGAATGCGCGGACCTCACCGTAAGGGCGTCGCGGGCCGGGACGGAAGAGGCGGTCGCGCAGGCGCGCAAAGCGCTGGATGCCGCCATCAAGGAGTGGGCCGGCACCAAGTGGGAGACCGGATTCCGAAGGCTTGTCATAGATCTGGATGCCGTGGCAAAGAACCTCGCCGATGCCTCGCTGGAAAAGGAGGCCGGGGAACTTTTGGAAAAGGCAAGGAACTTCATGAAGGAAGGGCAGGAGGTCCCGCAGGTTGCCCAGGCCTATCTGAATAAGATCCTGGCAGTCAAAAAATACGAAGCGACCAAGGCGTTCCGGGAGGCCAAGGAGGAGATGATAAGGGTCGAGAGATTGATTGCGGAACAGTCGGCGGTAGAGGCAGCGGAGAAACGGATAAGGGCCAAAATCAAGAATTACGAGGCGGCCCAGGATTGGGCCGGCGCCGTGCGCGCGATCGAAAAGGATCCCGACTACCAGAAATACGGAGCCAAGCTGACCGAGATCAAAAAGCTCCTTGACGAATTCAGAAAAAAGGCCGGGCTTTGAGCGAGAGGCATATGGTATCCGAGAATATGTATCCCGTAATAATGGCTGGCGGGGCCAGCACGCGTCTGTGGCCGAAATCCAGGCAGGCGGTGCCGAAGTGGTGCCTGCGTTTCGAATCCGACCGTACGCTCATACAGGCCGCATGGGAGAGGGCCGCGGCCGTGGCGCCTACCGACAATATACTGGCCGTGACCTCGCCGGACCAGGCCGACCGCCTTATGGAATCGCTCCCGGACCTTCCTCGGGACAACTGCCTGGTGGAGCCGATGATGCGCGACACGGCCGGCTGCATTGCCTTGGCTGCGGCCGTGGTTGCTATGCGGAATCCCCGCGGCGTTATGCTGGCGCTGCCGGGCGACCACGTGATAAAACCGCTCCAGGCGTTCGCGGAGTGCGCGAAAAAGGCTGAGCGGTTGGCGGCGGAGTTGAACCGGCTGGTGGCCTTCGGCATCGTCCCAAGGGAGCCGGCTATATGCTACGGCTACATACGCAGGGGAGCCCCGATAGAGGGGGTCGGCGGCGGACCGAAGGCATTCGAGATAGAGACGTTCCGGGAAAAGCCGGACGAGGAGACGGCGCGCGAGTACGTCGAGAGCGGAACGTATTACTGGAACGCCGGGATATTCGCGTGGACGGCCGAGGCCATCATTGAGGAGTTCAAGCGGCAGCTTCCTAATCATGCCGAAGCCGTCCGGCAGTTCATGGCCGCCGGCCGCTTGGGACTGGATGCCGCCGCCATCACGAACTATCCGAAGATGGGGAAGATATCCATAGATTACGGCGTGATGGAGGGATCTAGGAATGCGGCGGTGATCGAGGCGAGTTTCGAATGGGACGACATCGGTTCTTGGTCGTCCGCAAAGGCGCACATGCCTTCCGACTCCAACGGCAACGCTTTGGACGGCAACGTGCTCCCCTTCGAAACCCGCGGCTGTCTGATATCCGCCAACCCAAGGAAACAGGTGATAACGATAGGCGTCAGCGACCTCGCGATAGTGGATACTCCGGACGCGCTGCTCGTATGTCCCCTATCCCGCGATCAGGACGTAAAGAAAGCGGTAGAAGAACTCCGCCGCCTGGGGCGCGGAATGTATCTATGATCCGTTTGACGCGGCGTCTGCATAACGCGCCGCCGGGGAAGGATCGGACGGACGCATTGGAAGGGCGCATAATAGGCGTAGACCATGGCGGCAGGCGCATAGGGTTGGCCGTTTCCGACTCTCTAGGGCTGACCGCCCAGCCCTTAGCGGCCCTAGACATGGGCGACGGAAAGGCCGCCATAAAGGCCATATGCGAATACGCCCGGGAACGTTCGGCGGTTCGCTTCATCGTCGGATTACCCTTGAACATGGACTCGTCGGAAGGCCCCCGCGCCATGGCGGCCAGGCGATTCGGCGAAGCCCTGCGCGAGGCATCCGGCATCCCGGTCGAGTTCTTCGATGAAAGGCTAACTACGATGCAAGCCCATCGGACGCTCAGGGACCTCGACGCAGGGCGCGATGCCCGCAAAAAGCGCACGGATATAATCGCCGCCCAACTCCTGCTCCAGGCGTATCTGGACGCGGCCAGGGCGAAAGCCCGCTAGTGTCCGCCACGGGCGCGTACGCGCGGCGTCGTCCGAATCCTTAATCCTTCCCCCTTCGAAATGGGTAACCGCCAGCCGGCGGACGGTTCGGAGGCGACTAGCCGTTCCTTTTGCGCCGGGGAGCGAAGAGTAGGGACGGGCGCCTCACAGCGATAGCCCCCCACTATTCGCTTTGGGGAAAGACAAGTCCAGCGAACGGTTGCATTTCCAAGAGGCTTTTGTTGCGTAAAAGATATAAGACCTTGCCAAACAAAAAGTTATAATGCAGCTCGCGGCGAATGCTTTTTCGCTCAAATCATTGCTTCGAATAGAGTTATGGCGCGAATTGCGCAACAAAGCCTTTCCAAGACCCTTTAAAATCCTGAAGTTGAGCCTGTCCCGTGACGATATAAGTCAAGGAGGCACTGCGTGCAGGCTGGGGCAAAAAGGCGCTACCTCCGGGCAAGTGCTGCGCCAAGGGTGGATGAGGCCCTACGGAAGATGGCGATGCAGGGCGGAGAAAAATTCGCCGCTGGCGACTCCTCCTACCGTATTATCGAGGAGGAAACCAAACCGGTCTCGGTACGCATAACCGGCATCCCATCTTCGCGCGTCGAAGGGAGGGGCGGAAAGTTCGACGCCACGTTCTGGGTGCTGACCGTGGCTATGGCGGCGGTATGGTACGGTTTGTGGCTGTTTCCAGGCAAGAGACAGGCGGAGGAGCTCGAGGGTAAGCTGGCCGCGTTGCGGGTCGAAGTGAGCGATTTACGGAGCAGGTTGCGGATCGCCAGACGCGGTCTTGAAGCTCTTCAAAAAGACGATCCTCTGGCTTGGGAGCGCGTGGCGCGGACCAAGCTTGGATGGATCGCGCCTGGTGAAGTACTGGCGTACCCGGACGAACCGCCGCAACGTCAAGTGCCGGGCACCGGCGGGCCGAGCGGAGAGATCGCGGATCCCACATCGAAGATCGGCATCCCTGCCGCCAACGCTGGGGATCCTAATGCCGGCCGGGGTGGATCGGTAGGGGCTGCGGCAGGGCGGCGCGGCACAAGCGGAAGCGATACGGGGGAACATGGAGCCGGCAGGAGCCAGGAACCTTCGCGGGGCGCGGAGCCTTCCCCTCGCCGGAAAACCTTGCCGGTCGAGAAGCGAGATACGTCTCCGCTGCCTGATCGCAAGACGCCGCACGAGGAAACGCCACATGTACAAGGCCCCGTAAGATTGGCCGAGCCCCGCATGCCGCCGTCGCTGTAGGCGACGACCGTAGGACGCGACGGAAGGGACGAAGCGGATCAAGGCGGGCCGGGACGGGTGCCGGGGCACGCGGGGATCGGACCTCCAGTGGTTCTGATCAGTCCGCCCCGATAAGCTTCCTGCCGAATGCCTCGGCGCGCGCCCTCGCGGCCGGGTCGGCGCGGAGTTTATCGCCGGATTCCACGGAGCAAACCGCCAGCCGCCCAGCGTCTTCCGCCTTCATGTATTCCATTAACCGCTGGAACTGCTCGACTACAAGATCCGCTCCGTCGAACTCGTCTCCGGCTGCCGTGACTATAAGCGCGAACCGCTTGCCCCTTAGTAGGCTCGTGTAGTTGTGCCCCTCGAACTTATGGAAGCAGAAGAATCGGTCGCAGACCGCTTTTAGCTGTGCGCTCATGCCCCAGCAGAAGACCGGCGTGGCCATTATGACCAGGTTCGCGTCCAATACCTTGATGTATATGTCCGTCATGTCGTCGCGCACGGCGCAACCGGGGACAGCGCGCTTCTCGGGCGCCTGGCATGCGAAGCACTCTCTGCATCCGGATATCTCCTTCTCCGCCACGAAGACCTCCTCTACATCGGCGCCGGATTCCCCTACCGGCCCAAGCGCCCAATCAACCACCTCTTGCGTATTGCCCTTTTTTCGGGGGCTCCCTTGAAGGACAAGCACTTTCATGCGGTTTCCCCTCCCTCCGATCTCCTGAACCTACGGCAGACTTGCGGAGGATCCGCATGCCAGGCGCGATCCTCCGGGGCGGCGGAGTATCTACCAACAGGATCAGCCGGGGCTGCGAGCGCTACGGGTGCGATCTCCCGGGACCCGCGGATCCTCATGCCGACCCACCTCGGCGTCTGCCCGGTTCGGTCCCTCCAACACATTCAAAATAGAGCTGTACTTCCGATCCCGACTCCCGCTGAACTAACCGCCCGCGTTCCGCCGTCGCCTTGTCCTGCCATTTAAACATGTTACCTTCGATAGGCGTCGGGAAGCAACACTATTCGGCATCCAGCCGCGACGCGCGGTGCGGATGGCGCGGCGGCACGTGTTGCGCGGCGCAGGGTCTCGGCGACGACGATGGCCGGGACCTTATCTTAATAGTGAAACC
Source organism: uncultured bacterium (assembly GCA_937991785.1). GTDB lineage: Bacteria > Planctomycetota > SZUA-567 > H5-PLA8 > CALKMO01 > CALKMO01. Next base: position 6,322 of record CALKMO010000256.1, read on the forward strand.
CGCCTCTATCATGCGCGGATTGGTAGGCGGCGCGCGAAGCAGCGGCGACGGAAGGAAACACGTACGGACGTACGGATTCGAGAAGAACGATGCGCGGCTCGATAGAAAAGGACGCTGCGGCGCAGCGAAAAGAGCGGCCGCAGGCGAAACGCACCGGAAGGTTTAGAGTCCTGACGGCGTTCGTCACGACGGCGGCGTTCGTCGCTTGCGGGTGCGAGCGCGCCGACTTGGATTGGTTTCCCTTGGCGGAAGGTAATGTTTGGAAA
>CALKMO010000257.1 GCA_937991785.1 uncultured bacterium
TCTCGAACTCGGCGTTTCCCTCGATTTTTACCCAAAAAGTTTTTATAGAGCGCCAAACATTAAACGAGCCCTGTCGTCTCGCTTTTTTCTTCCGCGTCTCCTCCGAACTGACGCCCCGCAAGCTTACATCGCAACCGGCTCGGGAAGAGAACCCTTAAGGATATCCGGCTCTGGTGCGGTCAGGGAGAGCGTGGTAAAGTCCTCCCCCAAAGTAATGGCTGCTGCCGGCGCGGGATTGGAGCGGAGCGGTGCGATAACGCCAGATGGCGGCGGGGCGGCGAGGATCAAGGACCGGTTCGGGAAAACGCCGCAGCAGACGGACTCAGACTAAGCAAGCCGGGGAGTATTGAGAGATGAAAATGAAAGCATGGCTGACGGATTCGCTGGCGCGCAACTTCCCTCGGAGCAGGCCTCCGGCCGGCGGAGGCGGAAAGCTCGTGTTGTATGGAGCAAGGGGCGAGTGCGTTTCCTTCCAGGCGTGTGCGATGCTGGAGGACGCCGAGCCGGCGGACGTGACCGCAGGAGTCGAGGCCCCGGACGATTTGCGGGTTCGCATACGCAGGGTCGGCTGCGTGCCGATCCCGCACCATAACACGAAGACGCCGGACTCGGAACTGGACGGCATCGGGCATATTCCCGGATATGTTCCGGACGTGCTTTACGAGGAAAGCGCCGCGCTCGCGGCACGGGGCGAGACGACATCTTTCTGGATCGCGGTCGAGATTCCGCGCGATGCGGCTCCCGGCGTCAAGACTGTGAGCGTGGAGCTTTCCGCCGCCGAGGAAAGGAAATCGCTCCGGTGCGAGGTGGCCGTATCGAAGGTCAGATTGGAAAAGCGCCGCGATTTCCGGGTCACGCATTGGTTCTACGCCGATGCTCTGTGCGACAGGTACGGAGTCCAGCCGTTCGACGAGCCTTTCTGGCGCATATGCGACAGGTACATGGAGAACTACGCCGCCCACGGCAGCGACACCATATATGTCCCGTGCTTCACGCCGCCGCTCGACGGCGTAAAAAGGCCTACCCAGCTCCTTCGCGTGAAGCAGACGGGGAAGGACCGCTACGCGTTCGACTGGCGGGATGTCAAACGCTGGATAGCGGCGGCGAAGCGGTGCGGCATCGAGCACTTCGAGTGGACGCATTTGTTCACACAGTGGGGCGCGGCCAAAGCCATACGGATTTACGAGAAACGGTTCGGCGAAGACAAGCTCCTGTGGCCGCCGGAGACCCAGGCAACATCCCCGGTTTATCGAAAATTCCTGGCGCAGTACCTGCCGGCCCTGCGTAATTTTCTGGAAGCCGAGCGTCTGGTGGAAGCATCGTTCTTCCACCTTTCCGACGAGCCGCACGGGGACGCGCACCTCGCCAATTACAGGGCGGCCAGGGAGATGCTGCGCGAGCTGGCGCCATGGATGAAGGTCATGGACGCGCTGTCGGACATCCGTTTCGCCGAGCATGGGTTGACCGACATGCCGATACCCAGCATATCCGTTGCTAAGCAGTTCGCGGAAAAGGGCGTGGAAAGCTGGACCTATTTCTGCTGCGGGCCGCGAGGGGCTTACCTGAACCGCCTTATGGATACGCCCCTGGCGAAGATCCGCATGGCCGGTCCGCTGTTCTACCGCTTCAAGCGAAAGGGCTTCCTGCACTGGGGCTACAACTATTGGTATAAGAGCCAGACTCAACAGTTGATAGATCCGTTCTCGGTCAGCGACGGCATGGCCTGGCCGAACTGGGCCTATGGGGATACGTTCGTCGTGTATCCCGGACCCGGCGGACCGCTCGACTCGATAAGGTGGGAAGTCTTCCGCGAATCCCTTCAGGATTACGCGCTCTTCCAGACCCTCGGCCTGGATCCCGACGGCCCGCTCTTCACCCCGCTGAAAGACTTCAACGACTTCCCGAAGGACGGCAGGTGGCTTATGGCGTTGCGACGGAAGCTTCTGGAGAGGGGAAATTGACAGGACGGCAGGCTTTGTTGTGTAATTCGCGCCATAACTCTATTCGAAGCGAAAAAGCATTTGCTGCGAGCCTGCGTTATAACTTTTTGTTTGGCAAGGTCTTATGTATTTTATGCAACAAAGCCCGGACGGCATGGCGACGGCGATATTGTTCCAAGATCCCGGGGTATCGGGCGCGTAACGGGTCGGGAAAATGTGTTGCGCATGATGAGGCTGTGAGTGGCCGGCGCTTTCAAGCGGCGGGGGGCTGCTTCTCTAGGCTCGCGGATCAGCGGGGGCGGAATAGCGGAAGCTTGGCCTAAACGCTTCGCAGATGGCGCTTTTCCCCTGAAGGCGGCGTTTCTGCGATTTTTGGTCAGGTGGCTTTCCCGGGAGCGACGGGCGCGAAGATGCGCCTGTCGCGTCGGCGGGGCCGTTTGCGGCGTTCCCGGTTCGCTGCCGCGCGGGGTTGCGGAGCGTCCGGTTCGGAAAGGATGGGCTTGTCGTCCGCCGGCCGGCGACTTACGATTGAATCATGGCCGTTCGGGAGACTGAAGCCGGGCGTTAGGGAATAGGTTGCAAGGAGGATGGGCTGGCATGACCGACGACAATACAAACAGGGAGATACGTATAGACACTGCGTGGAAGGAGGAGGTTCGGAAGGAGCGCGAACGTCTCAAACGCCAGGAAGAAGAGGACCGCAAGCGGCGTGAGGCCGAGGAGCGGACCGGAAAGGGCGGCGGGCCGGCCGAGACCGACCGCTACTTCGTGGCGCTCGTGCAGAGCCTGGCGGCCCAGGCATTGATGCAGCTGGGCCAGATGGAGAATCCGCTGTCGGGGGGGCGAGAGCTGGACCTTCAGGGGGCGAAACAGACGATAGATATACTCGGCGCCATCCAGCGGAAGACGAAGGGGAACCTCAGCGCTCAGGAGCAGGAGATGCTCGAAGGCACGCTTTACGACCTTAGGCTGATATATGTCGAGCGCGCCGGCGGAGGGCGCCGGGGCCATGCTGCTCCCGGCATGCAAGGCCGGCACGGACCAGGAAGCCAGCCGGGATCGGGACGCTGACCCGAAAGTTGCCCGGCGCCAGGCGGGGGCGCCGCGGGCGCCGCTTGGATCCCGCGAGCAGCCGGTTGTCTCCGCGGCCGCAGCCATTCCTGTTTTCCGCGCGGCAAAGGCTCTCGGATGCGAGGACAGGCGCCGGCGGCGGGTTAAGGGGGAAGGGCGCCAGTGGAAATCGGGTTCAGGACGTGCGGGTTCGCGCGGTGGGCGCTCCGCGACGCCTTCGCCGCGATAAAGTCTGCCGGCTACGACGGCGTCGAGATATGCCTCGAGACCCACGGCCTGCTGTCCGGTTCGTCGGTGGATTTGCGCGCGCTGGGCAGGGCAGCGACTGCCGCGAAGGATGCCGGGCTGGAGATAGCCTCGATCAGCTATCACGGCGACGCCGACGATCCGGCGCTTAGGCGTAAGCGGGCCGCCTCGGCCGTGCGGGCGGCCAGCGCGGCGGGCGTCGGGGTTTTGATATTGAACTCGCCGCGTTTCGCGCCCGGGAGCAAGGAACGGGCGCTGGCGGCGTATGCGGAGCGTCTCGGCAGGCTGTGCGATTCGGCCGAGAGGGAAGGGATCCTGATCGCGGTGGAGCCCGAGCCGTTCCTTGCCGTCGAGGGGTCCGAGGATATGCTGCGCTTGCTGAGGATGGTAGGCTCCAGGGCCCTCCGCGTGAACCTTGACGTCGGCCATGCCTTCATAACCGACCGCGACGTGCCGGCTTACATCAGGCTGTTTGGCTGGCGCATCGCGCACGCGCACTTCGAAGATATCGCCGGTCGCGTCCACAGGCATCTGCCGCCCGGTGACGGCGAGATGCCGCTGGGCGACTTCGTCCGAGCCCTTCGCGCCATCCGATACTCGGGCTACCTTACCATTGATCTTTTCCACATCCAGGACGCTCCGGCCAGGCACGCGCGCAGGGCGATAAAGGGACTGCTGGCGGCGATGGGAGGAAGGCGGTGATCTGTTTGGGAGATCTGTCCGATCCCGCCGGCTTAATCCAGGGGAGATTAGCCCGCTTGGCCTTGTGGCCCGCAGGCCGGCGTCCGGCGTCGAGGTTCGGGAGGGGATGAGATGGGGAAAGGGAGGCGGCCGGAGGCGCTGTGCCTTTCGCGGGCCGATGTGGAGTCCGTAGCGCCGCCGATGTCCGAGGTGGTGGTGGCCGTCGAGCGGGCGCTGCTGGAGAAGGGGCTGGGCCGTGCGGAAATGCCGCCGAAGATCGGCATACATCCGCGCCCGGATTCGCTGTGCCATGCCATGCCGGCATGGCTGCCGTCCTTCAAGGCCGCAGGGATCAAGTGGGTCTCGGCGTTCCCGGACAACGCGCGCAAGGGACTGCCGCAGGTATCGGGCCTCATAATATTGAACGATCCCGACGTCGGGCTGCCGACCTGCATCATGGATTGCACGTGGGTCACGGCGGCGCGCACCGGGGCGGCGACGGCCGTTGCGGCAAGACGCCTGGCTCGGCCCGAATCGAAGGTAGTCGCCATCGTCGCCTGCGGCGTCCAGGGACGGAGCAACCTGGAGGCGCTCAAGACGGTATTCCCCGGCATCTCGCTTGTCAGGGCCTTTGACGCCGATCGCGCCGCGGCCGAACGCTACGCGGAAGAGATGCGCCGCAGGTTGGGGGTCGATGTGGCCGTGGCGGGGAGTGCCGCCGAGGCGGTCGAAGGGGCGGACATCGCGGTAACCAGCGGCCCGATAGTCCGCGGATCCAAATGGCGATTGGGGCCGAAGTGCTTCGCGGAAGGCGTCTTCATCAGCCCTGTGGACCTGGATTCTTACTTGGAGCCGGAGGTCTTCCGCGCGGCAGGCAAGTTCTACACGGACGATCTAGCCCAATTCGCCGCATATAGAAAAATGGGCTTTTTCGAAGGCGTGCCTGAGCCGGTAGGAGACTTGGGGGACTTGCTGGCCGGCAGGTCGCCCGGCAGGACGGATGCCCGCGAGATGACCATATCGGCCAACCTGGGGTTGGCTGTCGAGGACGTGGCAGTGGCCGCGGCGATATATGAACGCGCCCGTATTGAGGGCCGCGGGACGGTCCTGCGGCTGTAATGCGTCTCGATGTGCATAGGCTTTGTTGCATAAAAGACATAACACCTTGCTAAACAAAAAGTTATAACGCCGGCTCGCGGCAAATGCTTTTTCGCTCAACGCATCGCTTCGAATATAGAGTTATGGCGTGAATTATGCAACAAAGCCATGTGCATATATTCGACCTCGCAGCGGCTTTATGCCGGCCTGGCTCTGCGATGAAGCGTCCCGGGGTTGCCATTCTCATTCGGTGTTGCGGAGCATGGTCCGGAGGCGGCGGAGGAGACCGCGGCAGCTGGCGAAGTGCCGGAAACGACCGCGCTCCCGCAGGTGTTGTAGCCATCGAGGGAGGAACTCCGTCTTCCCGCTCAGCCTCTTGGGCTATTGGCAAGCCGGAGATGGTTTAATGGTGCAGCTTGTTTTTGGGTTTGGCGGTGCTAATATGGGAGACTAGGGACTGGCTGAGGGAGCGTCATTGGAAGGGGTCGGGCGCAACGGCTCTTCCCAGAAGCGGACGGATCGCGCTGAGAGTTGCTTCCCGCGGGTGCTTTTGCTGGTCCTTTTCGATGCCCGGCGTAAAGTCCCATGTCGAGCTGCGGCATCGTTTCCGCAGATGCGAACCATTATGTTCGGCAATGCCTCTGGCGCAGACTCCAAGATGGCGGGGATCGCCGGTCGCTTTCGTTGCCGTCGAATTGGCAGGGGTGAATTTTCCCGGCAGGAGAGCCGTCTTGGAAAACAAGGGATGCCGGCAAGTACGGTTCTAATGGGAGGAAAGCCCAATGGATACCCGTCGCCTTGCGCGCTGGTGCGCCGTAGCGTTCGTTATGGTCATCGTTGCGGCTTCCCAACAAGGGTGCCGCGTCGGTGTGTATGGGGCGCATGTGGGATGGTACTGGGGATGTCCCCATTACAGACTCGTACGCATCGAAGGGACGGATATCCACTATGTGGCCGATGTTGACGATGATGTGTTCTATTATGGTGGCGTATGGTATCGCTACCGCGGCGGCATATGGTATCACACGCGCGTTTACGGCGGGACATGGGTAAGGATCTCCGCCCCTCCGGCCGTATTCCTGCGGATTCCTCCCGGCCACGTCAAAGCCCGCGTATGCCCGGCGCTGGCCGTGTCGGTGGCTTGGCGATGGGGACATCCTCATTATAGTCTCGCCGTGATTCCGGGGACGAGCATCCAGTATGTGGTTGACGCGAACGAGGATATCTTCCTCTTCAACAATATATGGTACCGGTTCTCCGCGGGTATATGGTACGAATGCCGTTCGTACGGCGGGACATGGGTCCGAATATCCTCGCCTCCGGCCGTTTTCATGGCGATCCCCGAGGGCCATGTCAAGGCCCACGTAAGGCCGAAATCGCCGGCGCCTCCGGCGCCTCCGGCCGCATGGAGATGGGGGCATCCGCAGTATAAACTCGCAGTCATCCCGGGCACGAGCATCCAGTATGTGGTTGATGTGGACGATGATATCTTCTTCTTCGGCGGAGTGTGGTACCGATTCCAGGGGGGTGGATGGTATCAGAGCCACAGGTACGGGGGAGAGTGGGTCAGGATATC
>CALKMO010000258.1 GCA_937991785.1 uncultured bacterium
TCGGCGCAGTGGCGGCGCTGATACACGACGCGCTCATCTCGATCGGAGCCCTGTCGCTGGCCAATGCGTTGGGGATGAACATATATGTGAACCTTAACGTTGTCGCGGCGGTCCTGACGATAATCGGATACTCGGTGAACGACACGATAGTGGTCTTCGACAGGGTGCGCGAAGTCAAAAGCGCGCATCCGACCAGGGACTTGCGCGAGATCATGAACGAGGCCGTAAACGCCACGTTGTCGCGCACTGTGATAACCTCGCTGACGACCGTATTCACCGTGGTCTCCCTGCTGATCTTCGGCGGCGACATAATAATGGACCTTGCCTTCACGCTGCTGGTCGGCTTCACCGTGGGCACGTACTCGACCGTGTTCATAGCCTCGCCTCTGGTCCTCTGGTGGCTCGGACGCGGCAAAAAGGGGGAGGGCGAGGAACGCAGGGAGCTTGCCGAACCGGCGAAGGCGTGAGTGGTCCCGGCCGGATCGCCGCCGCACGCTTGAGGAACGCGTCTGGGAGGAGCGGAATCCCAGACGCCGCGCCGGATGTCGCCGGAGGGGTTGGGTTACAAGACCGCTGCCGCAAAACCCGGGGTTGGGTTCGTCGGAGCAGTCTGCTCCGTGCGGACAGGGAAGGAGAAGACGACCGTGCTGACAGGACATTCCGACACCGCCGTTCTGAGGTCTTACATTCGCCCGATCTTCGAGCCGCGTTCGATCGCCGTGATAGGCGCATCGTCGCGGCCGGAGGCCGTCGGACATGCGATCTTCAGGAACATACTGTTCAACAACTACCAGGGCGTTCTGTACCCCGTGAACGTGCGGGCCGCGGCGATCTGCGGGGTCAGGGCCTATAAGAATGTGCTCGACATACCCGACCCGGTGGACCTGGCGATCGTGATAATCCCGGCCGAATCGGTACCGAAGGCGCTCGCCGAGTGCGCCGACAAGGGCATAAGAGGCGCGGTGATAATTTCGGCGGGGTTCAAGGAGGTCGGAGGGCGGGGAAGAGAACTGGAGGAGGAGGTGAAAAGGATAGCCCGCGAGCGCTGGATATGCGTGGTCGGGCCGAACTGCCTCGGTGTCATCAACACCGACCCGAAGGTTTCGCTGAACGCCACCTTCGCAGCGACGATGCCGAAGGCCGGCCCGGTCGCCTTCATATCCCAGTCGGGGGCCCTCTGCACCGCCGTGCTGGATTACGCCAAGGGAAGGAACATCGGGTTCAGCAAGTTCGTCTCGATGGGCAACAAGGCCGACATAAACGAGGTGGACCTGCTGCGTGCACTGCGCGACGACCCGCAGACGCGGGTCATCCTGGCTTATATCGAAGACCTTTCGGACGGCAGATCGTTCGTCGAGGTATGCCGCACGGTCACCGGGCGGGGAGGCAGCGCCGCGGGCAAGCCGGTGCTGGCCGTCAAGTCAGGCAGGACGAGCGAGGGCGCGAAGGCCGCATCGTCCCACACCGGATCTCTGGCCGGGTCCGACGAGGTATTCGACGGAGTGTTCGCGCAGAGCGGCGTTTTGCGCGTGGAGTCGGTGGAAGAGCTGTTCAACTATGCGGTCGCGTTCTCCCAGATGCCGCTGCCGAAGGGAGATAGGGTGGCTATAGTGACCAATGCCGGAGGCCCGGGCATAATGGCCACGGACGCGGTGGTCAGATACGGCATGAAGATGGCCGAGCCTTCGCAGGTCACCAAACTGGAACTCAGACAGCTCCTCCCCTCCGCCGCAAACGTCAACAACCCGATAGATGTGTTGGGGGACGCCCAGGCCGACAGGTATGCCGCGGCGCTCGCCGCCATAAGGGACGACCCTAACGTGGACGCCGTGCAGGTCATCCTGACCCCCCAGGCGATGACCGAGATTCCGCAGACGGCCGCGGCCGTGGTAAGCGCCTTCAGGGGGACCGCAAAGCCCGTCGTAACCTCCTTCATGGGAATAGTCGACGTGTCGGCGGGGATCCGCGTCCTCGAGGACAACGGCATACCGCACTACACGTTCCCCGAATCGGCGGCCCGGGCGCTGGCGACGATGCGGAAGTACGCGGAATGGATCGAGCGCCCCCAAACGGAGATCAAAACTTTTCCCGTGGACGCGGACAGGGCCCGCAGATTGATAGCGCAAATCAGGGAACAGGGACGGCAGTACATGCCGGAAGCGGAAGCCAAACAGGTATTGGAATGCTTCGGCTTCCGCGGCCCGAAAACCGTTAACGCGAAGACTCTCGAGGAATGCCTCGCCGCCGGCGAGGGCCTGGGTTATCCGGTGGCCGCCAAGATCGTTTCTCCGGACATAGTCCACAAGTTCGACGTCGGAGGCGTAGTGCTCGGCATCAGGAACAAAACCGCTCTCGAAGATGCTTATGGAAGCATAATGGAATCGGTGCGGGCAAAAGCGCCCGGCGCGCGCATCGAAGGCGTATCCGTCCAAGAAATGATAAGCGGCGGGGTTGAGGTGATACTGGGTCTTAAGCGGGATCGCACCTTCGGCCACATGATAATGCTCGGCCTCGGCGGCATAATGGTCGAAGTGATGAGGGACGTGACTTTCCGCGTGGTCCCGATCCGCGAAAACAGCGCCTACCGGATGATAAAGACGATAAAGGCTTACAAGCTGCTCGAGGGAGTCAGGGGACGCCCGCGATCCGACATAAATTCGCTGGCCGAACACATACTAAGGCTTTCCCAGATGTGCACGGAACTCGCCGCCGACATCGAGGAACTCGACATAAACCCGCTCATAGTGCTGCCCGAAGGCAAAGGATGCCGCATGGCCGACGCAAGGATTCTCCTGACGCCGAATAAATCCTGACGCCCAGGGGAACCCGGGAGCGGCCCGCCGTTTACCTCATACGAAGCCGCTTCCACCGCGAAAAAACGGCCGGCGAGGAAAACCCCAGGGCGGCGGCTATTTCCTTTTGCGGCCTGCCCGCCGCCGTCCACTCCGCCACCTTCACCCTGCGGCACTCGTCCACATACTGATGCACAGTGCGGCCAATGCATCGTTTGAACAGGCGCAGGAAATAGAACCTGTCGTATCCGGCAAGGTCAGCCAGGGTTCTCAGATCGCACCCGCGGCCGCCCGTTTCGCGGATGTGTTCCGCCACCACCCGCACGGCCCGTTCCGCCGGCGAGGGAAGATGGCTGACGTCGGCTTCGCCTGCGCGCCGGACACGCAGCAGCTCCAGCAAGACCAGAGACAGCGCCGCCGTAAGTCCAGCCCTGCACCGAGCCGTCCCCGCAAACGGCTCGCTCTCCGCCTCCGCCCAGTACGACTCCAGAAGCCCCAGCGGCGCCCGGACCGCCTCGCTCCACTCGAATTTCAGAATATGGCGATACCTGCCCCTCCGGATCGAAACGATCCCGCCCAGCACGGAACCTCCGACCATGCCCATCCAGATATGGTCTGCATCGGGAGCAAAAGGCGGGTAGCCGCAATCGTGCTCCTCTTCGTGACCGAAAAAAAAGACGCTTCCCGGGTCGCAGGAGTAAAGGCGGCCGCCCGCGCCATATACCCCTTTCCCGCTCAACGCCACCATGATCTCGCGATGCGCATGGCGATGGCAATTCCCGGCGGACCACGCCGCGCGAACCGTGTCTTCCACCGTCGGGATCTCGGGGGGAAGGAACGATGCGTAAACCCGCCAGCGCGAAGCATCTAACGCCACCGCGTCCCAAGCAGGATCCTTTCGAGCTTCCCAGCTCATCCCAAACATGCTCCATCAAGTCAACGGTTGCATGTCGTATGTCAATTTATGCAAATTGCCAAACCCTTGATCAAAGCATATATTAGGGATGCACGTCGGGTTCAAGGTCAAAAAAGGCAAAGCCGGGGAAGGAGGGCATGCGCATGACGGCGAACGTCTCGATCGGGGAATCGCTCGCCATTAACGGCGGAAGGAAGACAGTGACCCTGCCGGCGCCGCGCTGGCCTGAGTCCGGCGAATGGGAGCAGGAGCTGATGCGCGAGGTGGTGGCTTCCGGGAAGTGGAGCTGGCTTGGAGAACACGAGCTGCGCTTCGCCGAAGAGTTTGCTGAATTTCTCGGCGCCAGGTACTGCATCCCGATGGCGAACGGCACGGTGACGATGCAATGTGCGCTGCAGGCCTTTGGAGTGGTGCCGGGGGACGAGGTAATCGTCCCCGGGCTGACGTGGGTCGCCACGGCGCAGGCGGCATTGGATGTCGGAGCGGATGTTGTCTTCGCGGATATAGATCCTGAGACGCTGTGTCTGTCGCCGGCGGCCGTCGAGGCAGCCGTTACGCCGAAGACTAAAGCGATCGTTCCGGTCCATCTGTACGGATGCATGTGCGACATGGACGCCCTGACGGATATCGCGAATCGTCATGGTCTGAAGGTGCTCGAGGACACGGCACACCAGCACGGCGGGCGGTGGCGGAACCGAGCCGCGGGCACGATAGGCGATGCCGGCAGCTTTTCCTTTCAGCAGAGCAAGGTACTGACCTGCGGGGAGGGCGGAGCGGTGGTATGCGACGATCCTGAAGTCTTCCGCACCGTCTTCACGCTTAAGCAGGTCGGCTGGTCGCCGGCACAAACAGAACCTCTCCGCGGCGGCGCGCCGCCCAGACTCGTCCCGGGCGGGATGTACGCCCACAACTACCGAATCACGGAGATGCAGGCCGTGCTTCTGCGCGGAGGATTGAAGCGGCTGGCCGACCAAACTCGGCGCAGGGAGGAAGCCGCGGCATTCCTGGCCGAGGGTCTGGCGCGGATCGGAGGACCGCTGCAGGCTGTCCCGAGGGACCCCCGCGCCATCACCCAGGCATACTACGCCATGACGCTGCGCTTCGACCCCGCCCTCGCGGAAGGATTGAACAAGCGACAATACCTGGCGGCCCTGCAGGCCGAGGGGGTCGGCATGGCGGATGTCTACGCACCCGTTTACCGCAGCCCTCTTCTCAACCTCGGCCACCGCACCAGCCCGGTACCGTTCCGCAAGCCGCCTCCCCGCCAGGATTACGCCGCATTGAGATTGCCGGGCGTGGAGAAGGCGGTCGGGGAAACCGCCCTCATACTGCCGCATCAGCACCTGCTGGGCAATCGGGAGTACCTGACGCAACTGCTGAACGCCGCGGCCAAGGTCAATTCCTATTTGAAGGCGGCGAGGGAGTTTTTCGCGGCGCGAAAGTAACTGCGGCTGGCGGCGCGACCGGATACGATGGGCGGAGAGGCGCGCCGTCTCCGTTCCTGCAGGTGCGGGGGCGGAGCGGGCGGCTTGCGTCTGGCCGTCGCGGCGCCGCGATGGAGGCCGGCGCGAGCGACGCAACGCCCGCGCCGGTCGGATCTGTGTCGGCAAGGCTTCTCGCCCTCACCGCTCCCCTTAGCCGGCGAGTCCAGGGGGCCGCGGAGGCGAAAGATACAAGGAGCGCTCAGCCAATGAAGGTCGGGTTCGGAAGGGTTGACATCACCCCGCGCGCAGGGGTGGAACTGTGCGGGTTCGGGCCGTACCTGTGCCGCCGTTCCATCGGCATCCGCGACAAGCTATGGGCCAGGGCGGCGGCCTTCAGGGACGGCGGCCGCACCCTGGTTATAATCTCCTGCGACCTTATCGGCCTTCCTCGGCGTATGACCGAGCGCGTCTGGGAGGAGATAGGCCGCGAGGCCGGCCTGCCGTCGGAAGCCGTAATGGTGCACTGCACGCACACGCACAGCGGGCCGTCCACGGGGTGTTACATCGGCTGGGGCGAGGCGGACGCGCCGTACCTGGAAATACTGCCCGGACGGATTGCGCGGGCCGCCATCGCCGCCGTGGCGAACCTGACGGAGGCGCAACTGTTTTATGCCGAGGCGCCTTGCGAAGGCATCGGTTACAACCGCGAGTACGACAGGCAGCCGGCGCTGGAGGAAGCGCTGCGGGACGACTGGAGACCCGCGAAACCCGAGCTTACGGATACGATATGCCATGTCGTTTCCGCAAGGAGCGGCGGAAGATTGCTGGGCTTCCTCAGTTCGTTCGGCTGCCATCCGGTCGTCTGTTGCCAGGCGACGAGATACATCCACGGGGATTTCGTCGGCGTAGCGACGAACCTGCTGGAGTCTGAAAATCCCGGGGCGACCGGGCTCTTCCTGCAGGGCGCGCTGGGCGATGTCAACACATGCGTGGTGCACAAACCCGAGGAGGAAGCCATGCGCGCGATGGATGTCATCGCCGCCCGCTACGCGGCAGCCGTGCGCCGCGGATTGAATGCCGGCAGGCCGCTCAATGTATCGCCCATGGCGTGCGTTCTGAAGGAAACCGCGTTTTCGCGCCGCCGCGCCGACGCCGCAGACCTCCGCCGGCTTCTCGCCGAAAAAGAGGCCGTCCTCCGCGCCACGGGCGCTTCAGACGGAGACCGGGAAATAAGGATGGCAGCCGTGCACGCGGCAGCGTTGCGGCGCATGCTCTCGACGCTCGAAGGCGGCGGCACCCTGGAGCCGCCTACTTTCCTACAGGGGTTCCGTCTGGGCGAACTTACCATGCTGGCGACACCCTTCGAGGTCTTCCAGGCGATCAAGAACGACGTACGGTCGCGCGCCGGCTCGCCGCTTACCCTCGTACTGAGCGCCACCAACGATGTCCAGATGTACGCCGCCGACAGGACCGCAATCGCCAGGGGCGGCTACGCCTCGGACTTCGCCCAGACGATCGGCGGGTATATGCCCCTGGCCGATCCTCATGGGGAGCTGGCGGAAAAACTGCTGGACATGTATCGTCTCCTCCACGCCTGAAAGCCGCCGAGCCTTGAGAGACGCACGGTCCACCTTGATGTCGCGCCATGTCAGGCAGCGGCGCGAGCGGACGAAGCTCCAATATGACGCGGCTAATAGCCCGTCCAGATTCCCCCGAATCCGAAAGCGGGCAAGGCAAACGATTGCAAGGGCGATTCCACAACCTTTCGCCAACGCGTTCCGACGATCATGCCCCGGCTATGCACCGGGGCCGCTTTCAAGCCCGGCATAAACCCCGGCTATGGCATCCACCATGCGACGCCAATCGAACTTTTCCCCGCAGAGCTCTCTGCCCTCGCGTCCCATGCGGCGCCGGAGATCCGGATCGAGACACAACCGTACCTGGACCTCGGCCAGCCCTTCCATGTTGCCGGGCTCGACCAGGAAACCGGTCCGCCCCGGCAGGACGACCTCCGGCGCCCCGTCCAGATTCAGGCTTACGACCGGGAGTCCCGATAGCATCGCCTGCGGAAGGGCCTTGGCCAAACCCTCCCGCAGCGAAGCGTGAACCAGCAGATCGCAGGCCGCGATAACATCCGGCACGTCCTCAGGCGCAACCAGCCCGATAAACTTTACGCGGCCCCGAATCCCCAGGTCCTCCGCCAGCCTTACCAGGGCATCCCGCAAAATCCCGTCTCCGGCGAAAACCCACACCGCATTCGGGACTTTTCGGAGCACCAGCGGGGCCGCCCGCAATACAGCCTCGTGGCCCTTGAGATGGAACAACCTGGCGATCTTCAGTATCGCCACGTCGGAAGGCTCGATCCCGAACCGCTTCCTGATAGACGCCCTCTCTTCTTCCGAGCGCTCCCTCAGGAACTTCTCCGTTTCGATGCCGCTGTAAACGGTCGTGTACTGTTCGGGCCGTCCCACTCCCGCCGCCAGCGCCTGCCGGGTCATCGCGTCGCAGACGGATACGATCCTGTGCGTAAGGCGCGCGCAGTACCGCTCAACCCGGACGTAAAGCCGGTTGCGCCAGGGACTCTCGTAAGGGTGAAACGGCAGGCCGTGATATGTGTGCACTGTCTTAGGGATGCCCAGATTCGCGGCGGCGAGGCGGCCGAGCACGCCGGCCTTGGCGCTATGCGTATGGACCAGGTCGGGGGCGATGGATTTCAGCAGTTTTTTGATGCGGACATATGCGAGCGGGTCGCGCAGAGGCGCTATTTCCCTGCCGAGCTCCGGGACGATGTGCACCTCCGCGCCGCTCCGCGCCACGCGATCCAGCAGGGACCCCTCTGGACCTTTCGCAGGTCCCGTGATGAGGGATACGCGGCAGCCGCGCCGAAGGAACCCCTCGATCGTGAGAAGGGTGTTCTCCTGCGCCCCGCCCACGATCATCCGAGTTATGACATGGGCGATCTTCACGATCTTCCAGTTCGAGATCTATCCTGGCGCACCTGAGCGAGGCCGTCGCCGAAGTCCTTCCAGCTAACCGCCGAATTGTTTCGAGTTGCGCGATCCGCCGCTCGATCGCGCATCCGCCGTCAGGGTACGCCGGCAACTTCTCCATCGGAGGACATAACCCGTGGAAGATTCGCCGGTTGTGCTCGACGAGGCGTCTTCCCAGCGCCGCTTCCTTTCCCGATTCCTGAGCGCTCGGCCGTCCCCTGTTTGCCCTGTTCGCCGGATTTTCCTCCTGCCTTCCGCGCCTGCGCCTGTTCTTGCTGAACCCTTATACCCAGAGATTCGCCCATACGCGCCGCCTCTACATTGACTCTAGCCGCCACTTCCGGGATGCGCTCGACCGGTATCACCTCCTCTCCAGCCTCAGCGATACGCCATGCGAAGAGCGAACTTTCAATCCATGGGATCGAGTGGCCCAACCTCGCGACCGCTCCCATCGCCAGAGCGATCAGCAGCACTCCGCGCGCCGCGCCCAGCCCTCCGCCCAAGACCTTGTCGTACGGCGTAAGGTCGCTGATTTCCATGTAGCAGATCAGCAAGGTAGTAAGGAGGTTGACGCACAATCCGATAAGGCCGAGCACCAGGAAAAACGCCGCCACTCGGGCGCCCGCCGGATCGGCAGTCAGGGGATCGAAGATCCATGCTAGCCCCGGCGCGCACCATGCGGCCAGCGCTACGCCGGCGACCGTAGCGAGCATCGCTCCTACCTGCCGCACGATACCGTACTTCAGCCCCCACAACGCCACGCACGTCGTACCGACGAACACGGCGATATCCCACAACATAGCAGCCTCCCTATAACCTCAGTACAACACCTTCATAAGACACAATCCGCGCGCCGGTGCGGTCGGACCGGCCAGCCTCCGATCGCACGACGCAAGAACATCGGCTATCCATGTCGGTTTCTGCTTCCCGCGCCCGACTTCTATAAGAGAGCCGACAATGCACCGCGCCATGTTGTACAAGAAGCCGTCGGCCTCGGATTCGATTTCCAAGTATCGTCCGCCCCGGCATATATCGAGGCGCCGCAAGGTCCTTACCGGGTCGAGAGGACGCTTTCCCTCTTCTTCGTGATCGCGGCTGGTTCCGGACAAATCGGTCGCGAAGGCGGAAAAATCGTGTCTTCCAAGCAGCATCCCGGCCGCCGTCGCCATCGCGTCCACATCCAAATCCCAGACGATATGGGCGGCGTAATCCCTTTCTACCGCCCCGCGCTCTCTCCTGTTCAGTATCCGATATCTGTATATCTTTCCTTTTGCCGAATACCTCGCATGAAAATCACCAGACACTTCCTCCGCCTCCGCCACTGCTATATCTTTCGGCAAATGGGCGTTCAAAGCTGAGGGAAGTTTCAAAGAAGGAATATCAGAGCCGAGATCCAAATGAGCAACCTGCCCCAAAGCATGTACGCCAGCATCCGTCCTGCCTGCACCGTGCACCCTAACGCTCTCGCCCGTAACCATGCGAATAGCCTTTTCCAGCTCATCCTGTATGCTTGACGCATTTTTCTGATACTGCCACCCTCCATATGCCGTCCCGTCGTATTCTATCGTAAGCTTAATCCTTCTCATGAGTTATCATCCCCTACCGGTCCCCGCTTCCAACGGCCTTCCCGTTTCTTTCTAACTTCCTTGCCCGCTATCGGCCCCATCGCATCTTAAAGCAGGCTTTATTGCATAATTTGCGCTATAACTCTATGCTTAACAAGAGCTTGAGTGAAAGTGCATTTGCCGCGAGATTGCGTTATAACTTTTTGTTTGGCAATACCTCGCGCCTTTTATGCAACAACACCTTAAAGCATGCACCGCTCTACCAAGCGAGGGAGTTGCGCATGAAGCCATCCTCAAACCAAGCTCATAAGACTTTGTAATGCATAGGATTATGGTGGCGAGTCGCATTATGCTCAAAATTCCTTTAAGCTTTTGGCTCCTTATGGTCATGAGGGTTTATCTCATCGTCGGTCAGGTAGCAACCCGGATCTGATGCCCACGGGTCGCCGGTAACGGTTGCGGCGCGAGAACGGAATCCTCCGCCGCACAGGTCAAAAAACCGGCATGTGCGACACCTGCCTTTTATTCGGTTGCGCAGGTCGCGCAGTCCTGCCAGCAATTCGATGCTTTGATCCGACCATATGGCGCTGAAGGGGCGGTCGCGGACATTGCCCAGCACCGCATCGCGCCAGAACTGGTCCGGATGAACGCTGCCGTCGAACGATATGCAGGCGATGCCGGTACCCGGACCGTTCAATCCTCCGCCGTTCCACCGCAGCACTTCCTCGGCGCGACCGGCAAGCGGGCTGCCTTCGGCGCGCAGCTTCGTCAGCAGGAACGGGCCGTCGCACGGATTGTCCACGGTCAGGACCTCGACCTGCCTGCCGCCCGCCACGGCCTCGCGGGTATTACGCAAAATCGCCTCGACGGCCGCCCGCGATTCGGCCGGCGCCATGGCCTCGATGCCCCTCCCCCTCCCGCTCGGCACCAGATGATAAAAGCACGCCCGCCTTATGCCTTCGCGCTTCATCAGGTCGAGATAGGCCTG
>CALKMO010000259.1 GCA_937991785.1 uncultured bacterium
CCTCCGCTCCGGCCGATGCCGGCCATGTCTCGCAACCAGGAGGCGATCTCTTCCTTGCGCCTTGGCGAGAGTCTGTTGTAGTCCTCGGGCACGAGGTGTTTGAGAGCCCATGGCTCGAACGCGTCCCGCACCTTGTCCAGACAACCTGCGACGGCGGCGAAATAGTTCTCGCGATCGTATTTCGGCGATATGATGAGGACCGGACGAGGCGCTATCGCCTTCAGAAGTTCGTCGAAGTCGTATGGCACTTTCGATTCGCGTCCGACAAACCTAGCCAGCCTTGGCAATAGCCCGATGCCGTCCCATTCGCACAACCTCGCGATCCCTCCAGAATGCGACGGAGGCGTCGAGAAGGGTTCAAAGCCGCAGCACGAAGCGACCCCCGCCGGACGCTTGTCCTGCGCGGCCATGTGTATGGCCAACATTCCGCCCAGCCCGTGGCCGACCAGGAATATCTTGTCTGGATCCACAAAGGGCAGCTCTCGGAAGGCATCGAAGGCGGAGAAGGCGTCGTGCATCATCTTCCCGAACAGCGACCAGTTCGGGTAGCGATCATAGAATTGCGCCCCTTCCATTATGCGGCTGCCGAAGCCTATGTGATCGTAGCAGAACACCGCGAGTCCGGCCTTGGCGAAGACGTGCGGCGCCTGTTCGCCCCTGAGGTAGGCCGCCATGGCGCCGGTCGGGACGCTGTGCGGGTGGAGCCAGAGGACGCCAGCAATCTTTCCTTCCGAAGCGGCCGAGCCCTTGGGGGCAAACACAGTCGCATAGAGGTACTGGCCGAAGCTGACCATATGCCGCTCCAGCCCTTCCGGCGCCCCTCCCCTCCGGAGCATGACGGCCTGGTGATACGGCTCGCCGGTGTCCGGAGCAATCTCCCTGGAAGCCGACGGCGGCGGGTCGCCCATCAGCCATGCGATCCGGTCCGGAAGCAGCGCCTTCGGGCTTGGCGGAGGCGGGACCTTATTCGATCCGCGCTTCCATCTCCTTAGCGTGTATGGGTGAAACGGCCCCGACAGGCCGGGAGGTGGGGATCGCCGATCGGACCGTCCGAAGACCTCGTCGCACCAGTCCATGTAGCGCTCGATATCGTCCGCCTGCGTCGGGTGGTCGCCATATCTGTACAGGATGCGGAGCTTATCGGGGACGCCGAGGAGCTCGTAGGCCGGCATTGCGGCCCGCGCGCACTCCTCGATCGCGTAAGTGCTCTCGACGTTGTCGTTCAGCGCCGTGGCTATAAGGCACGCCCGCGGCGCCGTCATTGCGACCAGGATGTTTGCATCTATCGGAAGCTTGTGTTCGAAGCCGGCGAAGTACCTGAGGCGCGGGTGAAGCCAGTCAGGGAAGACCCTGGTTATCAGCTCTATCCCCTCTCCCATCTGCGCCTCGGAAAACAGTCTGTACGGGCAGGCGCCGCCCACGCCGGAACTGGACGATATCGCCGCCGAGATGCGGGCGTCCATGGCAGAGGCGATGAGCGTCTGCTTGCCGTTGCGCGAGTGTCCGGCCATGGCCACCTTCGCAGCGTCGGCTTCAGGCAGCGAAAGGATATAATCTAGGCATCTCGACGCGGCCCACGCACGGCGCGTAAGTTTCGTCCAGTCATACCCCGGCCACAGATCGGCAAAAGCCGCCGTGTCGTCGCGCGAGTCGCTTCCGGCGAACCGCGCGGCGATGTAACCGCGCGACGCCGCGATCCGCGCCCAGCCGGCATGGTTGTGCTGGGTAATAAACACCGGCATGGGACCCAATCCGTCCGGGACGACGACCTCCAACCATAGGACCGCGCGCCTATCGGATTTTTCCGGACCGAAAGAAAGCTCGATCTCCCGCCGCACGGCCGAGCTCTCCTTCGTCTCCGATATGACCCTGGCCTCAAGATTTTTTGGCGGGTCCGGGTATGTCCCGATGGCGAACCGCTTCAGAAGCGCCATGAACATCTCGCGCTGCTCAGGCCACTGTTCGGGCGCCGACACACGCGTCCCGTCCGGCCTGGCCATGATATCGGGCAACCGGTGCCTCGAAGGCATCGAATCGAAGTCCGGAGGCATCTCGCCGGTTTTTTGCTGCCATTTAGTCCAAGGTTCGGACTCGGGCATAATTTGAAGCCATTCGAAAAGCTTCACGCCTCCGTTCCTCCAGAACCGAGTTTCTATCCCAGCAGACCGCATCCTGAGCCCCGGACGCGCGAATTCCACGGGACATATAGACACAGGATATATGATCTTGATCGAGAAGCGTTTGTCAATGGCCGGGGTCCGAGCCGGTTGCGTGTTCGCGGACGAGAGAGGAATTTCTGCGTCGGCGGGGTGGCTTTACCCCAAAGCTTCATAGTGAGCGCCTCACGCAGGAACGCCGTTTTTCTCGATTTTCACCCCACTTTTTTTCTTGCGCGGATATGCGTCGCTGTGTATGTTTAAAAGGACCGCCGCAAACGCAACGGCCGGAAGGAAGAGGTCAGCCGGATGAAGGAAGGGAAAAGGGAAAAGGGAAAAGGGAAAAAACCGGCGGGGCGACCGCAAGACGCGGAGAAAGAAGCGAGCCGGCGGCAAGGAAAAGGAGAATCCGAATGAGGACGCGCCAGATCCAGCCATCGCTGTTCGCATGGGAGAACCTGGAGGATACCCCTTCTATCAAACCCATCCGCCGGCTTCTCGAATCGGTGCCCGACGGTGATCTGCTCAGCATGCTCAGTTCCTATCGCGGCCGCGGGCGGAACGACTCTCCGGTGCATGTTTTGTGGGGGGCGCTGCTTTTGAACGGCTTCGTTGCACAAATAGGAAGAGGGGCGCAGTTTCCTCTTTCTCATGGTCGGTTCAGTTGTTTGCAGGGTGCGAGTTCGGCATGCCTGGCAGGATCATGATG
>CALKMO010000260.1 GCA_937991785.1 uncultured bacterium
CGACGGCTCGCCGTCGCGGCCTCCAAATCCTTCCGCGCTCCTTCTGCTTAGTTGTCGCGCTTCCATTCCTGGGAAAAACCTCATTGGGGGGTCTTCTTGAAAAGGATGTCGGCATCCGGACGCAGAAGCTTTATGGAGTTACGGCCATACACCCGCCGGTCCCTGGGGGGGCGTTTCGTCGCTGGACAGGCGGCATTCCTGCAAAATATTATGTTGCGGTAAGGCTGCGGTGCCGAAGCCTAGCGCCCGCGGAGGCGGCGGTTTTACGGCAGTCTTTCATCCCGGACTCCGCGCGTATCTGGCCGGAAGGAGCGGAGTGTTTCCCGGGGCGGGGGGCGCGCATATGAAGGCAAAAAGAAACGACGCCGCGGCCGGATAGCCCGCCGCCCATTCTTGCGGCCGGGGACGGATACGGAGGGGAAGATGCCCAGATTCAAGTTCGTGGCGCGCGACGCTGGCGGCAAGCGGGTGGAACAGACGGTCGAGGCGGCCAATCGCGAGGAGGTCATGACCAATCTCCGGCGAGACAACCTAACCGTCCTCTCCATCACCGAGGCTGGCGGAGGCGGCGCGGCGGGGATCCTGGCCCCGGCCGGGAAGAAGAGGCTTCCGACGCCGCACGTCAAGGCCGAGGACCTGGTCGTTTTCACCCGCCAATTCGCCACCATGATAGGCGCCGGTATAGCGGTCCTGGAATGCCTCGACATCCTAATGGAGCAGGCCGAGGACCCGGGGTTCAAGGCAGCGCTGCGCCAGGTGATCGAAGACGTGCGGGGCGGCGCCGACCTTTCGGCGGCCCTGGGGAAACATCCGCGGATATGGGAGCGCATCTACGTAAACATGATAAGGGCCGGCGAGGCATCCGGCCAGCTCGATATCATCCTGGTCCGTCTGGCCGAGTACATGGAATCCACGGAAAAGCTGAAGCGCGAGATCAAGGGGGCGATGACCTACCCGATCATATCGCTGACGATGATATTCGGTATTACGATATTCCTATTGGTGTTCATCATTCCGAAGTTCCAGGAGATATTCAAGGCCTTGAAGGTTGACCTGCCGCTGCCGACGGTGATGGTGCTCGGCCTGAGCCGCATAATGAGCACCTACTGGTTGCAGGGGATTCTAATCCTTGTGGCAGCCATAATTCTGATAGGATGGTGGAAGAAAACGGAATCCGGCGGATACATGTGGGATAAGCTGATGCTGAAGCTGCCGATATTCGGGCAGCTCTTCCAGAAGGTCGCGCTTTCCCGGTTCGCGCGAACCTTCTCCACCCTGCTCAAATCCGGCGTCGCGATACTGGGCGCGCTTGAGATCGTGGCCTCGACGGCGGGCAACCGCGTGCTGGAGGAGGCGATCAACAAGGCCAGGGATTCGATACGGCAGGGCGAGCCGCTGGCCAAGCCGCTGGCCGAGTGCCCGGTTTTCCCGCCGATGGTGGTCCGCATGATAGCCATCGGCGAGCGCTCCGGCGCGCTGGAGCAGCTTCTCGAGAAGATATCGCAGTTTTACGACGAACAGGTATCCGCGACGGTGGAGGCGCTCACGAGCCTGATCGAACCCCTGATGATAGGTATCATGGGACTGGTGGTTGGCGGAATCGTCCTGTCGGTGTTCCTGCCGATCTTCAAGATACAGGAGGCGTTGCGCCGCAAGTAGGCCTTAGGCGGCCGCGCTCGGTTGCGTTTTCCGGCCGGCGGGCCGATCCCATCCCGGAAGCCCGTTCCGGTCGGGCGGCGATTTTGCGCCGGCGGCTATTCGGTCGCGACGGCAGCCGGCGCCGGACAGGAGGCCGGATGGCGTGCTCGAGGCCTACGTAGAACGTCTGGAGCGGACATCCCGCGGGGCCATGGTGTTGATCGGGGTCCGGCTCGCGCTGGCCCTGGTTACTATGATATCCCTATGGCTCTCCGGCGGCGCCAGGCAGCCAGGGCCCCTGTACGTCACGGTCGTCATAGTCTTCGCCCTGACCGTCCTCTACGCGGCGGCGGTGCGGATCAAGGCCTACGCAGCGCAGGTGGCGTTCATACAGGTAGTGGTGGACGTGGGGCTGGAGACGGCCCTCGTGTATCACACCGGCGGGATGCACAGTCCTTTCGTGCCCCTGTATCTCGTCACCATAGCCTCCGGTGCGCTCGTCCTGTCGGCCAGGGCCGCCGTCTTTCTGGCCGGACAGGCCACCGCCTGCATCCTGCTCGTCACAGCCGCATATGTCTTCGGCCTCGGCGGAGCGGAAATCGAAAAAACCTACCGCGGGATGACCGTGCCTTCGCACGTTTCCGGCCATTTGGTATCGGTGGCTTCTTTTTTCTTCGTTGCCCTCCTTTCCGGCGCCCTCTCGCGGCGCCTGGCCGTCTTCAGGATACTGCACGACCACATTCTGGAGGGTATAGACGAAGGGATACTGGTGCTCGATCCCGAGCTCAGGGTGGCGTATGCCAATGGCGAGGCGCTCAGGTTGACCGGCATGGATTCCTCGCCCAAGGGGCGGCCGATCGGGGAAATTCTGGGACAGGATGTGGAGGCCGCCTGCGCCAAGGCATTCTCCCGACAATGTTCGACCGTCATGAAGATATCGAGGCATTCGCCGGACCGCGGCCGAGTCCCCATGAGATGCCGCGTGCTGCCGCTTCCGGCGATGGGCTCGAGGATGTCCGCGTTGATAATAGTGCTTGCGGACACGAGCGCCGAGGAACGGGCGATGGAGGCCGTGGCGTCCAAGGAGCGCATGGAGGCGGTGTCGGAAATGGCCGTGGCCATAGCGCACGAGATACGGAACCCTCTGGCCTCGATAAAGGGAGCTGCCCAAGAGGTCATGAGGGCAGCGGCGGACCGGACTGTACAGAGCGAGCTGCTCGAAATTATAATGTCGGAGTCTGTGAGGCTCGACGGAATAGTGTCCGACTTTTTGAACTTTGCCCGAATGCCCCCGCCCGTCAGACGGCCGGTTGCCGTGCGCGAGGCGATAGAGGATGCCGTCGTGCTGCTGAAAAACAGGCATGACGCAAAGGGAGTGGATTTCCACGTGGAGTGTCCTCCGGGCCTGTCGGCGCGAGTTGACCCCGATCAGCTCAGACAAATCCTGCTTAACCTGGGCATAAACGCCTTGGAGGCGATGGCGCTTTCGCCGGCGGGGGGGCGATCGCTGCGCATGAGCGCGCGTGCGGCTGGCAAAGCGCCGTCGGTAACCGATGGATGGAGCGGGAAGAACAGGGGCGGGGGGACGGCCGGAGACGGGGGGACGCCGGGAGGGACCGAGGCGGCCGGCGGCGAGGGGATCGTGCTGGAGGTCTCGGATACGGGGCCGGGAATGTCGGAAGAGACGCGGCGCAGGGCCTTCGATCCGTTCTTCACCACCAAGCCCCGCGGGACCGGCATGGGTCTGGCCATTGTGGCCAGAATAATGCAGGCGCATGGCGGCACCGTACTGTTGACTAGCCGGCCCGGCCGCGGAACCGTGGCGACCTTGTTCTTCCCCGGCGATCGGGATGCGCTTCGGCCGGAGAGGCATGCGACGGCGGCGCCGGAGATCAAGGCGGGCGGCGGAGTCGGCTAAAAGTCTATGGCGCCGGGGCAGCCGCCGGGCGCGCCGGCGAGTTTGAACTGCGGGCGCCGGCCGAACGAGATCAGAGGATATTGGGAAGGATTCGGGCGCAACGCATGGATGGGATACGCGGAAAAATACTGGTACTCGATGATGAACCGGCGATCAGGAA